>JAKQPY010000206.1:0-2429 GCA_029564465.1 Bacteroidota bacterium
ACATACAACCACAACGACTTGTTGCAGTTCATTCCGCGGGTGTATTTCGATTTTGATAGCATGGGCTTGATTTTTAAAGTTCAAGTTTACAAAATTATATTGGCAAATGAACGATTCGAAAGCGACAAAAGATGACGTACTAAAATTTTTTAAGTTCTTGTTTAGAAGTTAATCACAGCCTGTATACATATTAATTCGAACTGGAGCAATGCGCTAACGACACTTTTTCCTCCCCCAAAACTTCGGCAAAATCCAATCTGTTTTGCCGAAGTTTTGAGTTGGTAAATTATCACTTTGTCAGATTATCAGCTCAGAGTTATGTGCCAGTTACTATCAGTGGGTGGAAAACCTTCAAACATTCCTCATTCCTCACTCTTCATAATAATACGAGTAGTCAATTCCCTTCATGAACATTTCGTGGCTATCGATTTGGTTTGTTAAGGCGTTTATTAATAATTGCTTCAAGGTGCTATCGTCCTGAGAACTCTGAACCATTGCGTTCATGTATTCGGTTTTACCAATTTTACTCCAGTCCACGCATTTTTTCAGGCGTTTTTTCAATATCATATCAAGCCATATTCGGGTACTCCGCCCGTTGCCTTCCATAAAGGGATGGGCAATGTTCATCTCTATATATTTTTCGACAATTTCGTCAAACGAATTTTCGGGCATTCGTTCAATTTGCTGTAATGTTTCGCCAAGAAAGTGCGATACAGCGAATTGGAATCCACCTTTCGAAATGTTTTTTTGCCTGATTTGTCCGGCAAAATCATACAAACCGCCAAACAAATAGGCATGTATCTGCTGTAATCCCTTGCTTGTTCCAACTTCAATACTGTCGATAAAAGAGCTCTCAAACAGGGCATACGCCTTGGATTTACTTTTCACATCAATACTTTCGTCGCTAAAGGTAAACCAATCGATAAACCGGTTGGCTTTTTTGCCCGGGAATTCCTTGCCTAAGGCAACAATTCCGTTGTAGTCGAGCATATCTGTGACATATCGTTTGCCGTCGCTGGCTAATAGTTTCAGTTGGGTAGTGGCACTAACCAACTCACTTTTTTCGTTCTTTAATTTGGCTTTTAAATATTTCCAGTAATTACGTGTTTTGGTATAGTCGTCCTGGCCGGTGAGAACGGCTACAACGTCGACCACCGAGAACCACCACTTGGCGTTTTGCTCATCCCACAGTGCCCGAACCTCCCGATCATCGAAAAAACGTATGGATATTTTTTGGCTACTGCTCATTGTATCTGTTGTTGCTCATTCCCCTATAGTGCTGCTTAAATAATCATGTACAAATATAATAGCTCTAACGCAATTAGCGTGCAATGGTATGGATAAAATCGAAACTGATTATTACCAATCTATATTCCGTGTAAATGTAATCCTCATTCCCCATCCTTGTCACTAAAAGCAGAAAAGGATGAACAAGTTTTCCCGTATGGCTGTATAACAAAAATTATCACAATCAAAATCCCGGCAGAAAAACAGAAAATGCTGAAAATAAAATGCTTTAGAAATGTCTATTATGCGTACGTTTACTTTAATCGCCAGATGACGGCCCCCACGTCATTTGCCAATAGGGTCAATGCAAAAATCTTTACGCTTGCAATTGTTACAATGGGCACCCATCCATACCCTGTCAAACTGATTTACAGCTGCTTCTACCAGTGAAGGGTCAGTTGTAAGTATTCCGGCTTCGAAATTTCGGTTATCGCTACCTTTCATACCCAAACCGGCACCTGTGAGATTTGCCGATCCGATATAAGCCGTATGGTTGTCGAAAAGAATCAGTTTGAAATGTACGCGCGGGCAAAGCATTCGTTCGAGGCCGCCAAACAGGGCAGGGTAGTGGTCGAAATCTTTTCTGAAGTTCGGACCCGGTTCTTTGGCATGAATTAATCGAACCGAAACACCGCGTTGTATCAGGTCCGATAGTATTTCGAGCAGAGGCACCAGCCGGCTTCCCTTTTTAACATATAAATCCTTGATGTCGGCGGTGCCAATCCACAACGTTTTCTTCACAGTACCCATCATCGTTATCAGCTTCTCGTAGTGCTGACCATTTTCGATGTATCGTGTTTCGCTCATAGGGGCTTCAGGGTACGATTATGCTCAGCGATTTAGGTTGTATACTAACACTCACCGCATTAACCAAACCCATTGGGTCGCCGTCAACCTGACTATGTACCGGAGCGGATGCTTCTATGAGGACATTTTTCACTTTATAGATTTCGACATTCTTCGAAAGATCGAAATTCTTGAGAAATAGTTTGTTAGCCATCAACAAAGCGCTGAATACCGATACAGGTCGAACAATACACATGTCGAGCATACCATCATTTATTTTTGCTTCTGGGGCGATACTGGCATTAAAGCCAAACTGGTCGGAATTTGCAAAGCTGATCATAATTGCGCGTCGCGCC
>JAKQPY010000220.1:0-2452 GCA_029564465.1 Bacteroidota bacterium
CATTTAACCGAAATTTTATCACAGTATTAGGTAATTCAAAAAAATAAATTATTTTTGCACCTCAATTTAAAAACTAGTTTATTAACAAAAAAGAGCGAGAACTATGATTAACCAGTATGAAACCGTTTTCATTGCTACTCCCGTTTTGTCTGAAGCCCAGATGAAGGAAACGGTCGACAAGTTTCGCGGCATCATTCAGGCGAATGAGGGCGAAATAGTGCACGAAGAAGATTGGGGCTTGAAAAAGCTGGCTTACCCGATCCAGAAAAAATCCACAGGTTTTTACCACCTGTTCGAATTCAAGGCTGATTCAGCTTTTATTAGCAAACTCGAAACCGAGTACCGCCGCGACGAGCGCATTATTCGTTTCTTAAGCTTTAAGCTTGATAAAGACGCCGTTGAATACAGTGAGAAAAAACGCAGTAAGAAACAGGAAAAAGAAACTAAGGAGGAATAGTCATGGCACAAAGTCAATCAGAAATCAGATACCTGACCCCACCGTCGGTTGAGGTGAAAAAGAAAAAGTATTGCCGTTTCAAAAAGAGCGGTATTAAATATATCGATTACAAAGATCCCGTGTTCCTGAAGAAATTCCTTAACGAACAGGGAAAAATCCTTCCGCGCCGTATCACCGGTACCTCGCTGAAGTTTCAGCGCAAAGTGGCTCAGGCCGTTAAACGCGCCCGCCACCTGGCCCTCCTGCCTTATGTAGCCGATATGTTGAAATAGAAAAACAGAAATCATTATGGAAATCATTTTAAAACAAGACGTTGCCAATCTCGGTCATAAAGATGACATCGTAAAAGTGAAAGACGGATACGCCAACAATTTCCTTATTCCTCAGGGAATGGCTGTCATGGCTACCGCTTCGGCAAAAAAGATGCATACCGAAAACATGAAACAACGGGCTCACAAAGAAGAAAAACTTCGCGCCGATGCCCAGTCGTTTGCCAGCAAAATTACCGCTTCTGCTTTTAAAGTAGGTGCAAAAGTAAGCTCTACCGGAAAAATCTTCGGCTCGGTGAATACCATCATGCTCGCCGAAGCATTGAAAAATGCAGGATTCGAAGTTGATCGTAAAAACATCAAAATCAAAGAAGAAGACGTTAAAGAAGTGGGAATGTACCACGCCAGCGTAAAACTCTATAAAGACATTAAAGTCGAAATCGAGTTCGAAGTAGTGGCTGAATAATTCCTTCTACCATATCAAAAAAAGGCCGGTTCAACAACACCGGCTTTTTTTTTAATTCGATACTTAGTTTGTGAGTGTTACATGGGGTTACTTTTTCCACTACTCAGCATGACAGGGGATTGTCACCCTGAGTAGCGCAGCGGTAATCGAAGGGTGAATCCGTAGACGGTTTTCTACCCCCTGCCTGCGCTTCGGTTACCGCTTCGCTACAGTATGACAGGGTAATCGTTGCAAACAATGTCAAGATAAAATAGTAAAAAACAGGCGTCAAAAAAAATTCGACGCCTGGTTAAAAACTAAATTTTCCTTCCGATAAAGAAAGCATAGCCATAGTACCGGCTGTACTTTTCGTACAGTTGTGATTCGCGCCGTTCGTTGGCGACGAGCATTTCGGCTGTTTTATTACCGGCATATTTCAACAGAAAAGCGTGTTGCGCTGCTGCCTGTGGAACGTAAAAATTCTCTCGCCAGCAGTTTTCGGGCAGAATAAAACACGCCACAGGCACATAACCCGACTGCTGCAACTGCAACAGTTTATCAGGAATAGTGTCGATACCCGGATATGCATCCAACCAGAAGTTTTCGATTTCGGCAGGTCTGCTGCCGGTAAACCAGCAAGCCTCAGTCACTGCCACAAAACCTCCGGGCTTCAGAAACCGGTGCCATTCTGCCAGTCCACGTTCGAAGCCTATGTTATAAATAGCCCCTTCCGACCATATCAGGTCGAGTTCTTCGATACCGAAAGGCAATGCATCCATCGAACCAATAATGCCCTGAACCCTGCTGTTAAGACTCATCCTTTCAGCATTGCGGTTGAATAAATCGATAAAAACCGGAGCCAAATCGATACCTGTGAATTTTCCCGGTGCGTGCTGCGCCAGTACCATGGTCTGGCCACCGGTGCCACAGCCCAAATCGGCAATCTGCGACCGGTCTGTCAGGTTATCAATAAAACTTAAGGCTTTCAGTGTCACATCTTCACTGCCAGGCCCCTGCCTTTCGATAGCAGAAAAATATTCGCAAATTAAATTGAAATCAAAATCGTGAATTGAATTTTCTTCGTTACTCATGATATTACTTTGTTGTGGATGTGCGATATACAAAATAATTAAAGAATCACATCATCCGGTTTATACATTTAAAATGATAACACAGTGGCTAACAGCCACTGCAATAAACAAAAGGGATAAGCACGACATCAGCCGGCCTATTTACATCACCCTATCCGTACAATTATTAAACATCCAAACGTTTTAGTGT
>JAKQPY010000225.1:0-108901 GCA_029564465.1 Bacteroidota bacterium
TACACATATACACCGGTAGGTAGTTTCGATATATCAACAACAAATTGATTGCTGGAAATTTCTTCTTCAATAGCCTTTTGACCCGAATAGCTAACCATTTCGAATGTACAAGGATATTGCTCTGCATTCGGAATATCAACACACAATTCTCTTGATGCGGGATTAGGATATACTTTAATTTCTTTCGACGTTTTCTGATTTTCAATCCCTATCCAATGACAAAAGTCTACAACATTAATATTGAGTGCGTCAATCATTATTCCCCTTTTTCCCTCATCCACCTCATCGCTCTTAAAGATGAGCTTTATAACCATATAATTAATTTCCGCTGCAATTTCTTCTCTTTCTCCAAACGAGAAACCATATTCCACCCAATCCAAATAATGCGGAAATAAGAAACCATATTGACTACCGCTAATAGTAAAATGCTCACCTTCTGCAGGAGGTTCTGTATAGTAATATGAATAAATAGAATCAACACTCATTGGCAGATTGAGAAGGCCTACAGAATCGGAAGCATTGGCAAAGGTCTGCCCCCCGTCGAACGAAACTTCAACTTTCAATCCGTCTTTCAACGAATCAGTATCACATTTAAAGTAAAATCCAAATTGGAAACTACTCCAGCAACACCCGTAAACGTAAGCCCAGCCAGGCTTTACAATATGAAGCTCTACTATTGATTCATTGTTTGTTGGATATGTTTGAATAGTATCGGTAATAAGCACTTTGTTGCCTCCATTTATATGTGGGTAACCACTTGTCCAATCTCCTTTTTCAGGATTACCAACTTGCCAAATATTTTCAGGATTGCCAGTGTTGTAAACTACAATTCCTATAGAATCATAAATGTAACCATAATAATCATCACAGTAATAGAATGAGTCAAAGTGATCATAATAGGAAAACATATTAATCAATTCTTTACTATTTAAGTTAATATCTCTCTGAGAGAAACCAGTTAATGAAATGAATTCAAGCATTACAACCAAAAGTATTAGGTTTTTCATAATCGGTCAATAGTTTAGACAAATTTACAATTAATAACGATTAGATTATCAGAAATATTAATTTCAATATATATCGCCACACTATATTGTAAGTGAATTGATTCGCCTACCGGAGACGTGTTTATACCCACCCGTAAATGCATGTGCTGCGCCCTTCGAAATACAGATTGCTTCGTCCTCCTACTTCGTTCTGGCAAAGACGGGAATCAACGGCAGTGGCTACTCCCACACAAACCATCCATTGGCATGCTTCAGTTTCCAGCTTACCAGGGCCGGACGCTGCATGTTGATCCATTCGTTTTCCTTACGCAGAAATTCGCGCAAGCTTCCTTCAAACACCTTGTTTCCCGCAGCGTCGCTGAGAACCAGCCTGTAGTTATATTCCGTCTCGATAAGCTTTTCGGGATCAGGGTGTGGGTCGCGCATCAACGACATCAGCCGGTAGTGGTCGAGTGCTATGCGATGCATCCGTGCCGGTACCTTTATCAGATATTCGTTACTGATCAGCAGGCTGTTATTGTTCTCCCACACAATGCCTTCGGTTTGCTTGTTCTTCAGCGGAAGCTCGATACGGGCATAGTTTACTATCGCTGTATAATCGGGGTTTAACCCGATGAAATACAGCAGCGGGTTAAACGGAAAATTCTTTTCGTAACCAATCACCGCCAGTACATTCAATTCCCGATTAAAGTCGGCTCCGGTTATCAAACCCCGTACATCAAGTTCCAGACAGGGTTGCAGCGAATAATTGCCCGGGGTTTTAGGAATCCGGTACAGGCGGCTGCGCTTGTCTTTCCAGTCCTTGGTGAAAACCATCAGCCAGTCGCCGGCCACAAATAAGGCCTCGCAATCGTATGCCGTGCGCCGGAACATGGGCACAAAATCGGTCTGGTCGGCAAAGCTAAACGCAATACTGTCGATTTGGGCACCGGGCTTTCCCACATCGGCTTTTGCCACTCGGTAAATTATCAGCGGACGCCGTGTTCCTGAATTATTTCCGATATCGCCAACATAAAGATAGGTATCGTCGGCAGTAACATCTTCCCAGTCGGTATTTCTCATATTGTTGAAACACCGCAGCCCAGCAACGCTTCCATCATCGAGATTAATCCCGTACAAACACGGTTCTCCACCCGAGTCGTTGTGTGTAAACAGAGTATCGTTACACCACACCAATCCTGAAGTTTCGAGTATGGTTTTATCGAGTTTTGCCAGCTTTTTCACATGGGGACGCTGCGCCATGCCGGGAAGACACAGCAGTACTGCCATCAGCACCGTGGCACAAGCTGTTTTCAAGGTTTTCATTTTCTACCGCTTAATCGCCGTATTCGCGCATAAACTCTTCGGCTTTTTCGACCATATTTTTCGAGCCTGTGAAGAAGGGAACGCGCTGGTGAATGCTTGTCGGCTGAATTTCGAGTATTCGGTTTCCGCGTCCGTCGGTAGCGGCTCCGCCTGCCTGTTCCGCCAGAAAAGCAATGGGGTTACATTCGTAGAGAAGCCTGAGTTTGCCGTTGGGACTGCTTGCCGTGGTGGGATAAATATAAATTCCGCCTTTGAGCAGGTTGCGGTGAAAATCGGCCACCAGCGAACCAATATAGCGCGAGGTATAAGGCCGTTTGGTTTCCTTATCTTCTTCCTGACAATACTTAATATACTGCTTAACCCCTTGCGGGAACTTAATGTAGTTGCCCTCGTTAATCGAATAAATATTTCCTGATTTCGGGGTAACCATATAGGTGTTCGACAGGCAAAACTCGCCAATCGACGAGTCGTAGGTAAATCCGGTGGTTCCCAATCCGGTGGTGTACACCAGCATGGTCGACGAGCCATAAATGATATATCCGGCGGCCACCTGTTTGGTGCCGGGTTGCAAAAAGTCTTTCAGTTCAGCCTTGGAACCTTCCGGTGTCAGGCGGTGATAAATCGAAAATATCGAACCAATCGAAACATTCACATCAATGTTGGAACTACCGTCGAGCGGATCGATACACACCACATAGTTGCCTTCGAGCGACAAATCGTCATCAAAAATAATAATCTCATCGTTTTCTTCCGAAGCAATTCCGCACACAATCCCCGAAGCCTGCAGAGCTTTCTTAAACACATCATCGGCATACACGTCGAGTTTTTGCTGCGACTCGCCCTGCACATTTATTTTGTTTGCTTCGCCAAGAATATTCACGAGGCCGGCTTTGTTTACCTGCTTATGCACAATTTTCGCAGCCAGACCAATGTGGCTCAGCAACCTCGACAACTCGCCCTTGGCATAAGGAAAAGCCGATTGTTTCTGTATTATCACCTCATTTAACGTAAGAACCCTGAATGCTGCCATAATAAAATCGTGTTGGTTTTCAGTAAAAATAAAACAAAAAGCAAAGCTATTGATAATTCGCAATTTAAAAAAACGAATTTTTTGGTGGGATGGGGAAAAACCCCTATTCCAATATTTTTCCATATTTTTGTCCTGTGAAAACATTTGCAGTATCCGACAAGCCCATCCTCATTGCAGGGCCATGCAGTGCCGAAAGTCCCGAGCAGCTCAGTCTTACCTTTGCTGCGCTGGCGCAATGTGGTAAAGCCGATATTTTTCGCGCCGGTGTGTGGAAACCGCGCAGCCGCCCCGGAAGTTTTCAGGGTATGGGTTCCGAGGCACTCCCGGTACTGCAGCAACTTCAGGCACTACACGGTATTCCTGTGGCCATCGAGGTTGCCGAGCCTGAGCATGTTGAGCAGGCGCTCAAACACCAGATTGGCATAGTGTGGATAGGCGCCCGAACGGTTTCCAATCCCTTTTCGATGCAAAAACTCGCCACTTCGCTCAAAGCTTCGGGTATCGGTGTGATGATTAAAAACCCCGCTTACCCCGACATCGACCTGTGGAGCGGTGCTGCCGAACGACTTATCGAAAACGGAATTACCCAACTCGCAGCCATTCACCGCGGCTTTTTCCCCTTCGAAAAAACCGAACTGCGCAACACGCCCCGCTGGGAAGTTCCCATCGAATTCCGCCGACGTTTTCCCGACATCCCCATGATAGGTGACCCCAGCCACATTGCCGGCAAAAAAACCTTTGTGGCCGACATTGCCCAGCGTGCTTTCGATCTGAACTTTGCCGGACTTATGACCGAGGTGCACCATGACCCCAAGCATGCCCTCAGCGACAGCCGCCAGCAACTCAGTCCTGACGAATACTGCCGCATGATCGACGGGCTGCACTACCGCGTGGGTTTTTCCGAAAATCCCGAGTTTACCAACCATCTTGAGGACCTGCGCGAAAAAATCGATGTCATCGACTTTCAGCTACTCGAACTACTGATGCACCGTATGCGTTATGTTGACGAAATAGGTCAGTTTAAGAAACAAAACAATGTGGCAGTGTTGCAGCTTAAGCGCTGGGGACGCATTCTGGAATCGCGGCTTGAGCAGGCGCGGCAGGCCGGGCTATCGGAAAGCTTCATCCGGCAACTCCTCGAAATGATTCACAAAGAATCGATTGCCCGTCAGACCGAAATCATGAAGAAAAATACATAGTGCTTTCACCTTATCGCGGAACCGATTTAATACCCGCCCGTCGAATGCAGATTGCTTCGTCCTCGTGCCTCGTCCTCGCAAAGACGGGCTGCAATAATCATGAAGAAAAACAACGAACGCAATTTTTCTTCATCCAAGTCACTCGCAGAGGATTCGGATGAAAGCGTATTTCTGACTGCCTTTACCACAAAAACATCAATCCCAATTAGCTCGGAGTCCCGTTCCGGTGACTCGGAAGGGATGGAATCATTAAGAATGATATATAGCGCACTCACCTTATCGTGGAACCGATTTAATACCCGCCCGTCGAATGCAGATTGCTTCGTCCTCGTGCCTCGTCCTCGCAAAGACGGGCTGCAATAATCATGAAGAAAAACAACTAACGCTTTTACCCGACAACACACAACGGGTTTTTCATTACTTTTGCAAAAAATTTGTCGTATGAAAAATGTTCGCGTACGCTTTGCACCCAGCCCTACAGGCCCACTTCATATAGGTGGGTTGCGCACCGCCTTGTTCAACTACCTGTTTGCCCGAAAACATAATGGCAGCTTCATCCTCCGCATCGAAGATACCGACCAGCTTCGCTATGTGGAAGGTGCCGAAGCCTATATCATGGAGTCGCTGGCCTGGTGTGGTCTCAATCTCAACGAGGGCATTCAGCAGGGTGGCCCCTTTGCACCCTACCGACAAAGCGACCGAAACGCCATCTACAGTATCTATGCCATGCAGCTCATCGAATCAGGACATGCATACTATGCTTTCGACAAACCTGAAGACCTTGATGCCTATCGCAGCGATTGCGAAAAGCAGGGCAAAACCTTTGTGTACAATCAGTTTACGCGTATGCAGTTTTGCAATTCGCTTACCCTGAGCCCAGGTGAACTCAACGAGCGTCTCAGCGCGGGCAGTGCATTTGTTATTCGATTTAAGACCCCTGAAAACGAAAGTGTACACGTCAGCGACATTATCCGTGGCGAAGTGGTGTTTCGCACTTCGGACCTCGACGACAAAGTACTTTTTAAATCGGATGGTACGCCCACTTATCATCTGGCCAATATTGTGGACGATCACCTCATGGAAATATCGCACGTAATCCGTGGTGAAGAATGGCTGCCCTCGTTACCGCTTCACATCATGCTGTATGCTGCTTTCGGTTGGGATGCCCCACAGTTTGCCCACCTGCCCTTAATTCTGAAACCCTCAGGAAAAGGCAAACTCAGCAAACGCGATGGCGATCAGTTGGGTTTCCCCGTTTTTCCGCTGAAATGGACATCGCCCGAAGGCGAAATATCGAGTGGATACCGCGAAGCCGGATATTTTCCCGAAGCCCTGCTGAACATTCTCGTTCTGCTTGGATGGAATCCCGGTGACGATCAGGAATTACTCAGTCTCGACGAAATGATTGCCCGTTTCGACCTCGAAAAGGTTGGTAAAAGCGGCAGCCGTTTTGATCCCGAAAAAGCCCGCTGGTTCAACCACCAGTATCTGATAAAAAAATCGGATTACGAACTGGCCGATTTGTTTATGCCCGAATTGCACCTTAAAGGACTGAACCCCGACCGTAATTTTGTGGCACGCATTTGCGGTATGGTAAAGGAACGGGTGTCGTTTGTTCACGACATCTGGAACGAAGCCTTCTTCTTTTTTGAAGCCCCCGGCGATTACGATAAGGCTTTTGTGCAGAAGCACTGGAAACCCGAATCGGGCACTTACCTGCTGAAAGTTGCTGAATTGCTTGAGCCGGTCGAAGATTTTACGTCCGAAAACTGCGAGAATGCGGTAAAAGTGTGGATCGAAGAATCACAACTGGGTTTTGGCAAGGTGATGAACCCCTTCCGTCTGGCTCTGGTGGGCGCCGGCAAAGGCCCGCATATTTTCGATATTGTAGCCGGTATTGGTAAAGCTGAAACACTGTTACGAATTCATCGCGCAGTAGAGCAATTGCAATTATTCTGATGATTTCTTCATCCTATTGTAGTTTAAGTCGAAAAAATACGTAATTTTCGACAACATTTAATTTTTATGTCAATGAAAACTTTTTTAGGATTTGTATTGCTTCTGGCAGTTGCAACCGGTGTTGTTGCGCAGTATCAGGTTTCGTATTTCGACGACCCCATGTCGCATTGTGTTAAGCAGGCAGCAGTTCCCTACCTGAACAAATCATCATTGTCGGGCGACACCCTGCCCCAGCTTGAGGGTTGGCCCCGTGGTTTTGTCTGCAATCCGACCTTTCGCAATTTCCGCGGTCTCACACTCGAATATCTCGACGATGTGCCCGGTCACGAAATAATTGCTGCCATCAACGATTCGCTGTATGTATTGCATGGCGATGGTACCCGGCTCTGGTCGAAAAAAATCAACGGCACAGCCATCTATCCTCCCTCTACCGCCGATATCGACAACGATGGCTCGATGGATATAGTGCTGGTTACCGGAGGTAGTCCTTACAACGGACATATTTATGCATTCGATGCGTTGGGAAATATCAAAACGGGCTGGCCGAAAACTGTTCCTTCGTGCTGGTATTTGTGTGCGCCCGTGTTGTGCGACCTCGACGATGATGACAATCTTGAAATTATCGCCTGCGAAATGAATACCTCACAACCCACTGCCAGCCGTAAGCGTATTCATATTTACCGGAACGATGGCAGTGTGTTTTCGGAAAACTGGCCTAAAAACCTGCGCGCTACTCCGGCTGTAACCCCTGCCGTTGCCGATATTAATAAGGATGGCAGCGAGGATATACTTGTATGCACAGTCGATTCGATGTATGTGTTCGATTTACAGGGGAACAACATCGAGCCCTTCCCCTGGGCCGTTCCCGGCATGAAATTCAGCTATCAGTCGCCCATGATAATCGATTTCCGTAGTTCGCCATTCGATAATCCCATCGAAATTATCGGTGCAAACCATGGCGACAATCCCGGCTTCTACAAAATATGGTTCAATTACAATCCGCCCCTTTTTATGCACTGGGAAACAGACAATGGGGCATGGACTTACTCTACACCGCTGGCTTATGGTATTGAGAATATTATGCAATACGAATTGGTGAGTCAGCCTCTTGGGGATATCGAAAATGCCGATACCTGTATTTACAACATGGCCTGGGCCTATGGCTCCGATATGGATTTAGGAATCGAGGTTATCCGTTATGGAGGGCTCGAAGGATTTATGAGTATGACTACATCTACCGGCAACTTGCTTTATACCGGTTCCAACATGTCAGATGAATATGGAAACGGATTTCTTCACATTTACGACATGGGCAACGAACCTTTTGCTGAGCTTGAGGGTTTTCCCGTAAAAGTGAAAGGTTCTACTTTTATGAACGGAATAAATCTGGGTGATGTAAATGGCGATGGTAATGTTGATATGGTGATTCTGGGTTATTCCGACTCCACCTATATCAATGTAATCGAAACCGAAAGTATTTCTAATTTTCAGTATCCTCCCAGCAATTTTCCCCATTTAATGGTGCCCTGTTATCGCGGAAGCAATACCCGGCAGGGGCGCACCGAACCGGTGAGTTACGAGGGTGTAACGATTAATTCGGCAGCTGGTCTTGCGGTATACCCAAATCCGGCCTCAACCCATGTAAGCATCGATATACCCGGACTTACGGGGAAGTCGGAGATTGAATTGTTCGATATATCGGGCAGGAATGTTATGAAACTCAGCTCCACCCTGCCAGCAAACCTGAATGTATCGGATTTGCCGAGGGGTTTCTACACGGTTCGATGTGCAAACAGCAGCCGGGGAATGCTTGTTACCAGAAAACTGGTTTTGAATTAATAATCCGTATTACTTCAGCATGGACGGATACCAGTACTGAATCAGCCGGCCACAGTTGCGTGTAAGCTGATCCCAGGCAGGGGCAAGAACCTGCAGGTGAGCAACGGCACATGTGGGCATGCTTAACAGGGCATTGGAGTCGAGGTAATACAGAAAATCGCTGATGCCCGGGTTATGGGCAAACACTATCACATGGCGGTGATTCGACGCATGCTTTGTAAGCACTTTTGTAAAATCCGAAACACCGCTGTGGTATAAATCAGGTTCTATCAGTATGTTTTGATTTCCGGTTTCGCCAACCACCAGACTTGCGGTTACAAGCGCCCGGACAGCACTGCTGCTTATTACCAAATCGGGAGGTAACAGATTTTTACCAATTAGTTTTCCCATCATTGGAGCATCTTTCAGTCCGCGATGGTTCAATGGCCGGTCGTGGTCGTCGAGGTCGTTATCCCAGTCGCTTTTGGCGTGACGCACCAGGGTGATGTACAAATTGCCGGACATTTGTAATTAGTTGGCAGTAATTTCCACCGTACTCAGCAGGGTTTCGAGCTGCCGCACCTGATTGCGTACTTCCTCGTTGGGGTTATACACAAAGCCTTCGACGGTAACAATACGGTTTCGCAGCGTGTCGGCCATAGTGATGCTGACAAAAGGTCCACCCATAAAATCCCGGTGCATTTTCCACAAGCCATTGATAGCCGCTGCGTAGTTGCCTTTGTGGTTTTTAATACGCATAATCGGATGGTCATATACCCGCTCGGTGGTCATATATGAACCATCGCGTTCACCCGGAACATTTTTTTGGAGTACGATATCACGTTGTTTAAGCAAATAATCAAGGCTAAAGGTATTGGTATCGGTAAAAGGATACGAGTAAATAAAAATACCCATATCGTATTTTCGGGTTTCATACGAAATCCAGGCAAAATCGTCGCGCGAAACATCGAGTGCGTAAGATTTCGGAATCACCATTTTCACATGATATTTTTTTTGTATTTGCTCGGCTACCACAAGGTTCTGATATTTTACAAATGCCTGTAACCACCGGTCACTGTCAGCTTTTTTAAACAGTTCTATCAAGGTTGATCTGTTGTCGCTGATGAGTTTTACCATCGACGGGGCATCGGGTGCCTGAAGTTTAATCAGGGTTTGGTTAACCGCATAGGGTTCTTTGTTAATTAGAATTTCTGCCTTGGTAAATTCTGTTGATATCACAGGAACCAGCACATTACGGTGGCGTTGGTTAATATCGATAAACTGTTCTTTGGGTATCTGCACCAGATTAAACAAATATTCCTCCATTGGGGTCGATTCGCAGTAGGCATGAAAAACAGCTCGCAAGGAGTCGCCGACTTCGGTAGTCCAGTAATCTTTATTGAGTACCACCAAAACTTCGCCCGGAGTTCCAGTAGCGCCTGGTTTGTAGTTGCCGAGGTTACCTGTACACGAGGCCAGACCCAGTGCTGCGACGATAATCAGTATTGTGCTTTTTATTTTCATAATACAAGGTATTTTACATGTAACTGCCGAACCTGTGATTTTATTGCAACACAAAGCCCCTGCTCCGGGTAATTCATAAAATCACAAGGTAAAAATAATGATTCTGCCGGGTAAAAAAAACAAACTTAGCAGGTTTCGAATTAATGCGGCTATTTCAGTATTATTTTCAGCCGAGGACTCAGGATGTTAACCGAATAGGGTAATATGGTGTTTTCGTCAACATAAAGTATTTCGAGAGTACGCAGGTTTCCTATGGTTTCGGGAATCCGAACAATATGACCACAATTCGAGATGTCGAGTTCGCGCAGGTTTCCCAACATACCAATTTCGTCAGGAATTTCTTTGAGATCGTTTTTTCCAATACTGAGCGAATACAGCTTGGTTAAATAGCCGATTTCGGAAGGAATGGCTTTCAGATTGTTGTGATACAGGTTTAAAAAAGCCAGTTTTCGCAGGTTTCCTATGCCTGAAGGAATCATTACTAATTTGTTGTATTCAAGGTTCAATTCTTCGAGATTGGTGAGATTGCCAATACCGATGGGTAGGCTTTCGATATTATTGAACCGCAACGAAAGCTTACGCAATTTGGTGAGTTTGCCAATCGACTCAGGAAGTTTGGTAATTCGGTTGCTGCCAATAATCAGCACTTCGAGGTTTTTCAGGTTTCCGATTTCTTCGGGTATATATCTCAATCCGTTTCGAAACAGGTACAGCTCGCGCAGGTTGGTTAAATAGCCAATTTCTGGCGGAAGGCTGTCGAGTTTTTTGTTTGTAATGCGTAGCCGTTCGGTGGTTTCGGGGTGCTGCAGTGCGTTGGTCAGAGCCGAATATCCCGAACACGATGCGGCTGTAAGGCACAATATGGCCATTGCCATGATAAAATATCCATACGTCTTTTTGAAAAGCCCATTAACGGATAATTTTAAAGCTTCCATCGGTGTTAAATTTAATGATGTCAGATGGTTTTGCCGTTTCGCTGGTTTCGAGGTCGCGGTCAACCACAAAATCTACATTTTCGATGAGTTTTTTTTCGATATCTGAAAAACTGACCGGAGCAGGTTTCCCCGAAAAATTAGCCGAAGTGCTTACCAATGGCCGTCGCAGAGAATGAATCAACCGTGCACAAAAATCGTGTTTAACCACCCTGATACCGATACTCCCATCGTCTGATAGCAGCGAGTTCGCAATGTTTCGTGCTCCGGGCAGAACCAGTGTTAGCGGCGATACTGCGGCTTCAATCAGATCGTAGGCTATTTCGGGAACACCCGACGAATAACGTTCGAGCATGGCAACACTATTTACGAGTATCAGCATGGGTTTCGACGGGTCGCGTCTTTTTATTAAAGACAGCTTCCGGCAAGCCTCTTCGTTGGTGGCATCACACCCGAGGCCCCATATCGTGTCGGTCGGATACAGGATTACTCCGCCGCGAAGCAGTATTTCCAGACTGTTTTTAATTTCGTTTTCCATCATTACAATAAGGATTCATACAAAGAATGCCATTGAAGGGCAATACTTTCAGGTGAAAATGCTTCAGCATGTTTTTTCCCTTCCAGAATCATGGAATTTCGCATGGATTCGTTTCCGGCCAGTTCAATGATTGCTTTCCCCAACAGGTGGGGCGAACCCGGGTCGGTGAGTATGCTGTGGTGTCCGGCTGCTTCGGGAAGACTGCTTAAATTGGCGGTTATAACAGGTACACCACTACTCACCGCTTCCAATACTGGAATTCCAAATCCTTCGAACAAACTGGGATAAACAAACATCAGCGCCGACTGATACATAGCGGGTAAGTCTTCATCGGGAACATTGTGCCTGATAAACAAGCGTTCGGTTAGATGATGTTTTTTTGCATACCCCACAATACTGTTGAGATACTCGGTAGGCCGGCCTACCAAAACCAAGGGGAGTTCTATGTCGAACATGTGCATTGCCTTGAGAATGTTCAGCACATTTTTTCGGGTTTCGATAGTGCCGACAAAGAGCATGAAATTTTCGGGAAGCTCATATTTCATCAATACAGCTTCGATTGTTTTATGACTGCAGGCTGACAGAAAACGCGGATGGCAATTCTGATAAATTATTTCAATTTTTTCGGGATTCACCCCATAAAACCTGACAAGATCATCACGGGTTTGGCGGCTTACGGCCACGATTTTATCAGCCAGGCGGCAGGCGGCAAATGTTTTTGCATTGTAAATACGACGATCGATGCTGTTGTATAATTCGGGGTGGCGTATAAAAATTAAATCATGAACACTTACTACCGACCTGATACCTTTTTTTGATAGCCCTACAGGGATTTCATTACTCAGTCCATGGTAAATTTCTATGCCCGCTTTTGCACCTACCTGGGCAATGCTGCGTGTTCGCCAAAGTGACTGAAACATCCGGCTCTTCCACTGACAGGTAATAATCTTAGTATTTTCGAAACTCAACGCTTCGGTATATAGTCTGGGTTTGCGCGGTGAAAACAACAGCATTTCGATGTCGGGACAATTCTGTCGTATGGCGTTGAGCGTATTGCGGCTGTAGTTTCCCAGTCCGCTGGCATTAAAAAATGCTCTTTTTGCATCAAAACCGATTTTCATTGTTGTTCGCTATTATACAGCCAGTTCAAAATCGCGCAATACCTGATTGAGTGATGTTTTTTTATCGGTCGAGTCCTTGCGCTTCCCAATAATCAGGGCACAAGGCACCTGGTATGTTCCCGCAGGGAAGTTTTTAGGAATACTACCCGGTATTACCACAGAACGTTCCGGAACAAAGCCCGAATATTCAACGGTGCTACTTCCCGAAACGTCTAGTATTTTTGTCGATGAGGTTATCACCACGTTGGCACCCAACACAGCCTCACTGCCAATGTGTATACCTTCTACCACAATGCACCGGGAACCTATAAAGCAGTTGTCTTCGACAATTACCGGTGCAGCCTGAACCGGCTCGAGAACCCCGCCGATGCCAACCCCGCCGCTGAGGTGAACGTTTTTACCAATTTGAGCACAAGAACCGACTGTAGCCCAGGTATCAACCATGGTATTCTCGTCGACATACGCCCCGATGTTAACGTATGACGGCATTAAAACAACGCCGGGTGCCAGATAGCTTCCATAGCGTGCAATGGCTTGCGGTACAACTCGTACGCCTTGTTTCCCCAGACCCTTTTTGACCGGTATTTTATCGGCAAACTCAAAAAATCCCGTATCGGTAATTTCAACCTTTCGCACCCTGAAATACAACAATACAGCTTTTTTGAGCCATTCGTTAACCAGCCATTGACCGTTTATTTTTTCTGCAATACGCAAGATGCCACTGTCGAGTCCTGATATACACGTGTTTACCAGATTTTCATGTCCGGCTTCGTTCAGCAAACCGGGGTTTTCCCAGATTTTTTCAATGTGGTATTGCAGGTTTGTGCTCATGAATCATAATTTTATCTTGCAAAAATAAGAAATTAATGCTGAATGAATAAGACATTATAATATCTGTAAACCAAGCCGAATACCAAAGCTTTTTGCACTTTTGTTTTTATAAATTGCAGAATGGCTTTATCAAATGTAACCCACCGTATTGTTGAAAAAAAGTTAAACCCGGGGTTCATTTGGTTTTGGTTTATTAAAAATGCGTATTTTTGCGTAATATTTTTACTTTATGAAAAAAATTCTACTTGTTGTTTTATTGATTTCTTCGTTAACGGTTATGTCTCAGACCGGTGGCACCTTAAGTTTCACGGTAACAACACAAACGTATTACGGGCAGTTTAAGCCCCGTCATATTTTGGCCATATGGATTGCCGATGCCAATGGTACCTGGGTAAAAACCCGAAAATTCATGTCTTCGAATACAAGTTACCGTCAGTTTTTATCGAATTTCAGGGCAGCGACCAATAGCACATACAACGCTACTGACGCCATAACCGGAGCCACGTTGAACCCGCACACGACCCATCAGGTAAGCTGGGACGGAAAAGATAAATTCGGGAACCTGGTTGCCGATGGGGTATATCGTGTATATGTTGAATTCACAGAGGCAAATGCTACCGGAAAATTATATTACTGTGAATTTACCAAAGGACCCAGTGCCCAAACCTTAACCCCTGCCGATCAAAGTTATTTTAAAAACATCAGTTGCCAGTGGACTCCCGACTTATCAGCAATAAATAATCAAGGCAGTGATGCATTCAAGGTAGTGTGTTTTCCCAATCCGTTCAGCAGCGAGCTTAATATTGCCATCGATGTGCGCGATTCGGGGCCGGTGCTTGTGGGAGTCTACGATATTACCGGTCGCGAAATAAAGAAATTCAGAGGTATTGGAGAACCGGGAAAACGCCTGAGTTTTACCTGGGATACCGAAAACGATATTCCTACACCACTACCCGCCGGTTTGTATTATATTAAAGTGCAGAGTGGGCGTAACAATACTACGCTTAAAGCAATGAAAACACGGTAGCAAACTTTTTCCCCCTGTTATTACAGCGTTTATAAAAACCCCAGATCAAGCTTTGCTTCTTCGCTGAGCATGCTTTTATCCCATGCGGGTTCAAAAACAAGGTTTACTTTCACAGTGCCGACTCCTTCAATCGAATTTAATTTGAAATTCACCATTTCCATCAAATCGTCAGCCATTGGGCAATTAGGGGCAGTTAAGGTCATGTCAATGTTCAGATTGTAGTTATCGTCAACATCAATTTTATAAATCAGACCCAGGTCGTAAATATTTACAGGTATTTCGGGATCGTAGATGGTTTTCAGTACCGAAACCACCATTTTTTCGTACATTTCGACTGTACTCATAATAGGGCGTTTTTGTAAATTACATAAAAAGTAGAATTAACTGCCGGCCTTGTTTTTTGCATCGAAAGCCATAGCCAGCAGTTTCATCCGTTTCAGCATCGAAAGCAGGCCGTTGCTTCGTGTTGGCGACAAGTGCCGGTCGAGGCCGATTTTACTTATAAAATATAAATCAGCCTGATATATATCTTTTGCTTCCTGCCCCGATAGAATTCTGATTAACAAAGCAATTATTCCACGGGTGATTATTGCATCGCTATCGGCAAAATAATACACTTTTCCATCGCGATATTCTGCATGAACCCAAACTTTACTTTGGCAACCGTCAATAAGGTTATCATCGTTTTTAAATTCTTCGGGCATGGCCTGAAGTTCGTTTGCTGTTTCGATGATGGCTGAATATTTATCCATCCAGTCGTCGAACATCGCAAAATCGTCAACAATCAGGTCCTGTATTTCGTCTATGGTCATAATGAATGAAGTAAATTCCACTGTTGGAAACGGTGGACATTGGTATGTAGAATACGTTACAGCAGTGCTTCGAGCTTATTAATCAGTGTTGCTTTCGGAACAGCGCCCACCACTTTGTCGACCAGTTCTCCGTTTTTAACGAATATTACAGTGGGGATGTTTCGGATTCCGTATTTACTCGAAATCTCCATGTTTTCGTCCACGTTTACTTTTCCAATCACCGCGCGGTCGCCATAGGTTTGCGCCATTTCGTCAATAATCGGAGCAATCATGCGACAGGGTCCGCACCAAACTGCCCAAAAATCTATTACCACGGGTTTCTCGGTTTGCAGCAGGGTGCTGATGTTCTGATCGGTAATTTCTAATGCCATAGTATGTTGATATTAAGTTTAATATGAGAAACAAACCCCGAAAATACGTATTTAATACAGTTTTACATTAGTAAAATAATTACTGTTTTCAACAAAATCAACAAACTCATTGTTCAATTCTACCCGCAAAGATTTTGACTGGGCTTTTACCTGAATTTGCTTTTCGCTGTCTTCGAAGCGAACACTAAGAAATATCTTTCCTTTGCATTTGCGTACTATCCGGTTGAAGTTTTCGGTAAAACTATCATCCACACTATCGATATCCATGCTCAATTCGATTGCCTTGAAGTATGTGTCTTTTACAGAATTCATCCAGGTCATTCCCGAAATTTTTGTCCGCCTTTCTTCCTGATTTTGATAACCTTCTACAATGCTCATATCAATCACCACACACTGACCGGGCTGAAAGAACTTATTATAATTCAGAAAATCATCGCCATAAACCCCCAGGGTAAACGAATCGGTATAATCTTCGATGGTGATACGGCCATATTCCCTGCCGGTTTTTCCCACTTTCGACTCGGCTGATGAAATAAGACCGGCGATTTTAAAATTCACTTTTAAAGCAAATTTATTAAGGTCTTTTAAATCGGACAGGGGAACCAGCTTCATGTGCTTAAGTTCGAAGGCAAAAGCGTCGAGAGGATGTGCCGAAATATACAGTCCGATATGGGCTTTCTCATGATTCAGCCATTCGGTAGCCAGCACTGGTACCTGGGTGGGGATGCCCGGTTTTTTTGTTTCGATTTCGATGCTGTCGCCAAACAGGTTGTGCGACGAGAATTTTTTCGATTGCATGGCATTGCCGTATGAAATCAGGTTTTCGATAAAACTACCCGATTCGTTGGGTGCCGTGAGAAAATACTGAGGTCTTGTAACCTCTTCGAATCCATCGAAAGCGCCCGAGTAGGCAAGGGCTTCCATGTTTTTTTTGTTAACCGAATTCAGGTTTACCCTTTCTACAAAATTGAAAATATTGGTATAGGGGCCATTTTTCTTTCTTTCGCTAACGATGTCGTTTACAGCATTGGTTCCGACATTTTTTACGGCTACCATACCAAAACGAATATTCCCGTTTTTGTTAACCATGAATTTATTGAAACTTTCGTTAACATCGGGACCAAGTACTTTAATCCGCATGCGCCGGCATTCTTCCATCAGCTTCGAAATTTCTTTGATGTCGGAAAGGTTACGGCTCATACAAGCCGCCATAAACTCTGCCGGATAATGTGCTTTCAGATAAGCTGTCTGGTATGCCAGATAGGCGTAGCATACCGAATGCGATTTATTGAAGGCATATTTGGCAAACGATTCCCAGTCTTTCCAAATTTTATCAATCAGTTCATCGGGGTTTTTACTAATGGTCAGGCAGCCGTTCATGAATTCCGGATTACGGTGACAACCACTCACAAACTTATCTTTCATTTCCTTCATCATGCTCTCAATTTTTTTACCCATGGCTTTGCGCAATGAATCGGATTCGCCACGGGTAAACAGGGCCAGTGCCCTCGAAAGCAACATCACCTGTTCCTGATACACGGTTACTCCGTAGGTGGGTTCCAGGTATTTTTCCATGATGGGATGGTCGTAGGCAATTTTTTCCCTGCCATTTTTTCGGTTGATGAAGTTAGGAATGTAATCCATGGGGCCGGGTCTGTAGAGGGCATTCATGGCTACCAGGTCGCCAAAACGGGTAGGCCTCAGGTTTTTCAGGTGGGTTTTCATTCCCTCCGATTCAAACTGAAAAATGCCGGTTGTTTCGCCACGACTGAAAAGTGCAAAAACCTCAGGATCATCGAAGGGTATTTTCTTTAAATCTATATCAATTCCGTGACGGTCTTTAATATTTTGCAGGGTTTCGCGTAAAATCGACAGGGTTTTCAAACCCAGGAAGTCCATTTTCAGCAACCCGACAGATTCCACAAAATGTCCGTCGTACTGTGTACAAAGCAAGGTCGACTCCTTCGAAGGCATCAGCGGAATATTGTTGATCAGCGGGTCGCGACCGATGAGCACCCCACAGGCATGAACGGCAGTTTGTCGCACCGAGCCTTCGAGGGTACAAGCAAATTGAATGGTTTTTAGGCGGATATCGTCTTTTTTGTTGCGTGCATCAACTATTTCCTGGGCCAGAATTCGGCGGGTTTCGAACATACCCACATCGCTGTCGTTGCCATTGCGGCGTGCGATGGTAATTTCGCGACCACATTCATCAATTACTTTTTCGATACTGCCCAGTCGTTTTTCGCCTTCTGTTATCAGGTTGTACGCATTGGCAAGACGGGCATGCTGCTCGGGTAATATCTTGGTGAGCCTGTCGGCTTCGTTTAAGGGAAGGCCCAGCACCCGGGCTACATCGCGGATCGCCAGTTTGGCCGCCATGGTACCAAAAGTTACAATTTGAGCTACGTTGTTTTTGCCATACTTTTCGGTTACATAATTCAACACCGACTGGCGCCCGTCATCGTCGAAGTCGATATCCACATCAGGCATCGAAATACGGTCGGGATTCAGAAAACGTTCAAACAGCAGGTCGTGTTCAATGGGATCAACATCGGTAATACCGTTGCAAAAGGCCACAGCCGAACCGGCGGCCGAACCACGGCCTGGTCCTACAAGCACCCCATTGTCGCGTGCGAACTTTACAAAATCGTGCACAATGAGGAAATAACCCGGGAATCCCATGGTTTTTATTGTATCGATTTCGAAATTAATACGCTCGGCCACTTCATGGGGAATTGGGTCCCCATAGCGCTGACGTGCGCCTTCCATTGTGATATGCAACAGATAATCGGCCTCTTGTTTTATTCGCAGTTTTTCAAGATAATTTCCCGGTAGTTTGTCGTATTTTTCTTTTCCAAATTCCGTAATAAGGTCGTTTTCGGAGTAATTCGATTTGTATTGTTCCAGACTCGAAAACGAAGCCGGGATGGCAAAATAGGGCATAATCGGATCGGAGTTCAGATTGAACTCCTCAACTTTATCGGCCATTTCGAGGGTATTGGTGATTGCTTCAGGAACATCGGCAAAGATTTCGGCCATTTCGTCGGGCGATTTAAAATACTCCTGCTTGGTGTAGTGTAGGCGGTTTGGATCGTTTAAATCCTTACCCGTATTAAGGCAAATCAGCAAATCGTGAGCATCGGCATCTTCCTTATTAATAAAATGCACGTCGTTGGTAGCAATCAGTTTAATATTATGCCTTTTGGCAGCATCAATCAAATAGGGGTTTACAATTACCTGTTCGTCGTACACCTTGCGGTTCATTTCGGGGTCTTCCGAAAAATGTCGCATGATTTCGAGGTAGAAATCGTTCCCGAATAATGATTTGTACCACTGAATAGCCCTTTCGGCCCCCTCGAAATCGTTTGCAAGAATTTTCTGCGGTATTTCCCCTCCCAAACATGCCGACGAAACAATCAGGCCTTCACCGTATTGCTCCAGCAAATTGCGGTCTATTCTGGGTTTTTGATAAAACCCTTCGGTGGCAGCAATAGTGCAAAGGCGTAACAAATTTTTGTATCCGCTTGCATTTTTGGCAATTAATATGAGATGGTGCCCAGAATAGTCTTCCTTTCCCGATTTAACCGAAATACCTTTTTCGGCGAGATAGGCCTCTACACCCATCAAGGGTTTTATCTTTTTCTTACGGCACAGATCGAAGAAAAGCTTTATCCCGAACATATTGCCATGATCGGTAAGTGCGAGCGATTTCATTCCATAGTTAACAGCCTTTTCGACCAGCCCTTCGACGCTGGCAGCCCCATCTAAAATCGAATACTGAGAGTGAACGTGCAAATGTACAAAATCCATAATATAAACCTTTGATAATCAAGCACAAACAACAACGCGTTGCCGTTCGATAAAGGTATGTATTAGAATGCTAACAGGCTAACAAATCGGCGTTTTTTCTAAAAAAAGAAATTAACAATGAACCAAAACATTGCTAAATCGCGATAATTGGTTATTCTTCAAACAGCTATCGTTTTGTTCACTGCGTTATCACAATTTTTTTCCACAAGGTGTTTTTTCCTGTAATGGTATAGCCTAACCAGTACATTCCGGGTGACAGTGAACGTATATCGAGTTTAATGGATTGGGAATTAACTTCCTGGTTCATCCATTGTTTTCCATCGCTGCTCAGTATTTTAATCGTTGAGATTTGCTCAGAGGAACGAATTTCTAAAAAATCGGATGCGGGGTTGGGGTATATCCTTATGGCATCGATGGCAAATTGTTCGCTACCTGTATAGGTCACCGAAAGCAAATCTTTCAGTATGTAACTTTCGGGGTCAGGGTTAATCGATGCTACGGTTCCTTCAACGCTTATCGTATAATCCTGAATGTTTTGAGTCTGGTCGAGTCTTACGGTGTCGCGATCGCCGTTTTCGAAAACAATTTCGTATTCAACCGGTATTTCGAAGAAAGTAGTAGCCGGGGCTGTTGTGGTTTGTATGTTTCTGACATGCAGTGTGTTGCCTTGCTGGTACCATTCCACCTCATATTGGGGATAACCCTCACCGTAGTACCAGTTTTCGAAAAATGTAGTGAAGTTGATTCCGGTATAACTGCTCAACATCTGTTGAAACTGATCACCGGTTACAGTGCTGTTTCCGTAGGTTTCGACATATTCTTTCATAAATGCAAAGAACACCGCGTCATTGTTTACCATATACCTGATCATGTGTACCAGACAAGCACCCTTACGATAACTGAGCCGATAGTCGAATATGCGGCCGGCATTGTTTAGTTCCGAAAAAGGCACATATACCGATCCGGTGGGGGCTTGTTTTGCAATTTCCTGACACGATACAATCCAATCGTCCTGGTATCCGTCGGGATGTATAAATTCTTCGCCCAGATATTCCACATAACTGGCAAAACCTTCGTTAATCCAGATATCAGACCAGGTGGCGCAAGTTACAAAATCGCCAAACCACGAATGCCCCAGCTCGTGAACCACAAGGCTAAAATCGAAGTTACCCAGGGTGGTCATCGTCTGATGTTCCATGCCTCCGTTGAGTTTTACAATGCAATGACCATATTTTTCTTCGTGGAAAGGATACCTGCCAAAAAGTGTCGACAACACATCTATCATGGTATCGGCACGGTTGATATTGGCCTGGTAGGTTGTGAAATATAAATCGTTATCGGGTATGTAGTTTTGCACAAGAACCGTTTCATCGTAAGCACTCATATATGCATCAAACGAATAATCACGGTATTCGCCCACAGCCACCGAAATCAGATAGTAAACAATCGGATATTTCGATTTCCATTCCATGCGTTTTTTCCCATTCCCCAAATCAACAGTATTGGTGAGCAATCCCTGAGAACCGGCTTTCAAATTGTTGGGAACAGTAACAAATACCCAGACTGAGTCGGCTTTGTCGGTAAGCTCTTGTTTACACGGAAACCAATATTTGGCTTCGTAGGGTTCGGTAAGCGAAAAAGTAATCTGGTAATTGAAAACCGAAAGGAATGTAAATGTCTGACAACTCATTCCGGCGGTTGGTGTCCCCGAATAATAAATATCGGCACAAATATCATATCCCGATGAATGGGGTTGTGTAAACTGGCAGGGTACAACAAGCAGGTTGTCCAGGTGTGTGAATTCTGCAATTTCGCCATTAATCAAAACCTGACTTACCACCATATCTTCTTTTAAATCGAACACCAGTTCGTCCTGATAGCTATTATTCAGGTTCAGATAAATCAGGGTATTACCCGAAACAGCACTACTGGTATTATCCATGTCGAGATTCAGGTGATAAAAGCCAATGTCATACTGATGCATCCGGGGATCAACCTCATGATCGGCCGAAAGTTTTTTGGCTGCAAAGTTTTTTTCAAATCCGAATGGGTTCTCCTGGGCTGCAAGCATATTAATAACACACAGACCGGCTAAAATCAATAAAATATGTCTCATAAAATTGTCCAAATTTGTTTTGATAAAATTACACAAAATGTGATTATAGTTTACAACCTAATTATTTCATGTTTCAATGGGAATAATTCGGTGATTTTCGGTAAACACATTACCGCGATTTGTCAATTCTTTTTAGGGCTTCGCGCCTGCTTAATGGTTTAAGCTCGTGAGTATTCACATAGTTTTCGACCCAGAGGGGATTGGTTTTTGAATATTCGCGCAGTGCCCAGCCAATGGCTTTTTGCACAAAAAATTCTTTTGAAGTGGCATTTTGTTCAATATGGCGGGTCAGCAAGTCAAGGTCGGTTTTATTCCGGTATTTCAACTGAAATATAATGGAGCTGCGTTTCAGCCATATATTCTCGTTTGCCGACCAGGCATCGGTACGCGGCTGCATCAACTCCGGAAATTTCAGAAAGTAATCGCCCAGAACCGATCCGTTAATATAGTCAACCGAGTCCCACCATGAATTGGTAACCAGCAGCTTTTCAAACAAACTTATATCGCCGGCCTGCCAGTTTTTCTTGTGTTTTACAAGCAGCAAAATGGCAAAATAATGAAACTCACGTTCCGGTAATTCAAAAAGTCTTTGTGCGGTTAATTTTGCTACATCATAAGCAGGTAGCCCGTAGGTTTTAAAAAATTCTTTGTTGAATTCTTCTCGCTGTTTCGACTGCATGCCGAAAAACGGGGCGCGGTTTTTCATGTAACGGCTCATTTGCAGCGCGTATTCCGGATTGGAGTGGGCCTTGTAAATTTCTGTTAGTTGCTCGATGTATTTCATTTTTTTCTGTTTTTTAATTGCTAAAGAAAGGCTAAGATACGTTTTTGTTTTTTGTCATAGTTAAACAAGTTTGTAAAAGCTGTTCAAATATCGAATAACCCAAAAGAAGACACATCGGGTGTTTAACAAATTATTAATGAGCTTTTATCGCAATTTTGCTACATTTGCCGCAATATGAATAATCTTTAACTTAAATAACGGATGAAAAAAACAGCAATTCTCGTAATTTCGTTGCTTTGGTTAACGGTGATGGCCGTTGCTCAGGGCGTTAACTATGACGAAAAACTTGTGTTAGACCCAACAGTACGAACCGGAGTACTCGACAATGGGTTGACCTATTACATTAAATCTAACCCGACTCCGCAAAAACGCGCAGAACTGATGCTTGTTGTAAATGCAGGCTCTGTGCTCGAAGACGATGACCAACAAGGTCTTGCGCACTTTGTTGAGCACATGGCGTTTAACGGAACCCGCAATTTTCCTAAGCACGATCTTATCAATTATCTGGAATCGCTGGGGATGAAATTCGGACCCGAAGTGAATGCAGGTACTTCTTTCGACTTAACCATGTATGGCATTAAAGTTCCCACCGACAGTGCAGACGTACTTGATAAAGGTCTTCTCGTGTTGTACGATTGGGCCCATCAGGTTAGTCTCGAAGACGAAGAAATTGAGGCAGAACGCGGAATTATTCATGAAGAATGGCGCATGAGTCAGGGAGCCATGGAGCGCATGCAGAAGGAACTTCTCAAAGTGTTGTTTCATGGTTCGAAATATGCCGACCGTTTACCCATCGGTTTGATGTCGGTGGTCGACAGTTGCGATCATGAAGCTGTTCGTCGTTTTTATAAAGACTGGTACCGCCCCGATTTGCAGGCTGTTATACTGGTTGGTGATTTCGATGCTGCCGCAATGGAAGTGAAGGTAAAAGAACTTTTCGGGCGCATCGAAAAACCGAAAAACCCACGTACCCGCCCTGAAATCGACATACCTGACCACGACGAAATGCTGGTTTCGGTTGCGTCCGACCCTGAATCGCCCTATGCTATGGTGTATCTGGTGTATAAGCATCCACAGCAAGCAACACTTACCGTTGGCGATTACCGCAAAGACCTGATAACCAACCTGTATAACTCGATGATCAGTAAACGCCTGCAAGAACTTACCCTTATCGAAAACCCGCCATTCGCACAGGGAATGAGCATGTATACCTCTTTTCTCGGACCAAAATCCTTGTATATGGGTATTGGTATTGCTCAAAATAACGATGTCATCAAAGCTATGGATGCACTGGTTGTCGAAAACAATCGGGTGAAAACATTTGGTTTCACACAAACCGAACTCGACCGAGAAAAAGCATCTATGCTGAAAGATTACGAAAAAATGTATAACGACAGAAATAAAGCCAAATCAGAAGATCTGGCTCAGGAATATCAAAGCTATTATTTACCACCCCACACTCCGGCTCCCGGTATCGAAAAAGAGTTTGAGTTAGCCAAGCAATTATTACCGACCATTACCCTCGATGATGTAAATGCCTTTGCAAAAACACTGGTAACCGAAAAGAATGCAGTAATCGCTGTGATGATGCCCGAAAAAGAAGGCGTTGTAATTCCCACCAAAGACGAAATGCTGGCCGCCTACAAAACCGCTATGGCAAAACCCGTACAAGCCTATGTTGATAAAGTAAGCGATAAACCGTTGGTTGAGTCGCTGCCTGCCAAGGGTAAGGTTGCTAAAAAAGCAAAGAACAAAGACTATGGCTATGAAGTTTGGACATTGAGCAATGGTGCAAAAGTGGTAATTAAGAAAACCGACTTCAAAGACGACGAAATATTATTTAGCGCCAGCAGCTGGGGCGGAACTTCGCTTTACGAGCAAGATGCCGATATCAGTGGTGATATTGCCGATGGTGTTGCCATGGAAAGCGGACTTGGAGATTTCGACCAGACCGAGTTGATTAAGTACAATGCCGGTAAAAATGTTGATTTCAGCATTTATGTGTCTGAACTCAGCGAAGGTATGCATGGAAGTACTTCGGTACAGGAATTTGAAACCCTGCTTCAAATGATTCACGTAGCATTTACCAAACCCCGTGTTACCGAAAGCGCTTTCAATTCGTACCTGAACAAGCAGAAAGCCATGCTCGAAAACCAGATGCTCGACCCGCAGTCGGTATGGAGCGATACACTTCAGGTGGTAAGGAGTAATTATCACCCGCGCCGCAGACCCCTTTCGATGGGTGTTATCGAAGAAGCCAACTACAAAATGGTGCAGAAAATTATCCGTCAACGTTTCAGCGATGCCAACAACTTTACATTTTATTTTGTAGGAAACATCGACATGAAACAAGCCAAGCCGCTTATTGAAAAATATATCGGAAGTCTTCCGGCAGTTACCCGCAACGAAACCTACAAGGACCTTGGCATTAAATCGCCGCAGGGCGTTGTCGAAAAGACGGTTTATAAAGGTAAGGATGATAAATGTATGGTAGCGATGAACTTCCACGGAAGCATGAATTATACCTATAAAGACCGCCTTGAGCTGAATGCGTTGTGCAGTATTATCTCAACCAAATTACTTGAAGAAATCCGCGAAAAAGTAAGTGGTGTTTATACCATTGGGGCTTATCCGCAAATGTCGAACCGCCCCGACAGTAAATACGACATTATCGTATTCTTCAGTTGCGACCCTGCCCGTCTCGACGAACTCACCAAGGGTGTTTTCGACGAAATTAATAAAATTAAAACCAATGGACCTTCGGATGTTGACCTGAAAAAAGCTCAGGAAAAACTGCGTCGTGAGTACGAAACCAATCAGCGAGAAAACAACTACTGGTTAAACAAACTCAGCGAATTCGAAAATGGCGACCTCTCCCAAACTGAATTTAAACAGTTTAAAGAAATTGTGGATGCCATGAGTTCCGAAAGCTTCAAGAAAGCTGCCAACTTCTACTTCGACGAAAAGAACTACGTGAAAGTGGTGCTGAAAGCCGAGAAATAGTCAGCGCTTTATTCCCTAAAAAGGCCGCCCGAAATTTTCGGGCGGCCTTTTTGCATTCAATAGGAGCGCTGATATTTCTATTTCAGCATAAAGCTCAAATCTTCGCCGGCCGGTATTTCGCGGGTTTCCATTCCGTGTTTAAACAGACGCAGGGGATGAATCCCTTTCATGTGCATATGCCCGTCTTTTACATAAAACATACAACCCTCGCGTAAACCGGCAATATAAACGTTCGGATTGAGCACCATAAATTCTTTGATGCGGTCTTCGCGGGTTTCGCCACCATGCCCTTCGGGGTTTGCATCGAGATAATGCGGGTTAATCTGGAAAGGAACCAGATTGCAGGCATTAAATCCCAACGGGTCGATAATGGGCATGTCGTTGGTGGTCATAATGGTGGGACAAGCCACATTTGAACCGGCGCTCCACCCGATATACTTTGTACCGGTACGCACTTTATTGCAGATGGGTTCAATCAGGTTATTATCATGAATTTTGCGTAGCAAATTCCAGGTGTTTCCACCGCCCACCACAATGGCTTCGGCTTCTTCGACGGCTTTCCATGGATCAGAAAAACGGTGTATCGAAACCACATCGTGACCCACTTCGTTAAAACGGGTTTTAACGCGGGCTTCATAGTCGTCCCAGCTAAGTGTAACCCCTGCGTAGGGAATAAACAGTGCCTTAACGGGTTTGGCGCCCAGAAAGTCGCGGATATCGTACTTGGGATAGTCGAGATAGGCTTCGCCGGCCATGGTCGAATTGCTGATAAGTAATAGTTCCATAGATGCTTGTTTTAAAAATTGATGGCTAAAGATATGACTTTTATCGCTTAATTCATAATTGTGCTTACATTTGTACGTTAATGCATAATAATAGAAAAAGGCTTGGGCAAACACATAATAATACTTTGTTGCTGGATGGCAGGGGTTCTGTCGCCGGTGTTTTCGCAAACCGATACAATTGGCAAGCTCACTACGTTTTATTATGCATCAGGCAAGAAATCGAGCGAAGGCATTATTCGCGATAATAAGCCCGATGGGTTCTGGAAAAGTTGGTACGAAAACGGGAACCTGAAATCGGAAGGTTTACGAACCGGTTTTTTACTCGATAGTATCTGGAATTTTTATTACGAAAATGGAAAAATACACCAGAGGATTTCGTATCGTAATGACCAGAAAAACGGATATACCGAAACCTGGGTAAACGAAAAAACCATAAGTGGCGACTCGGTGTACTATATGATTTCGAAGGAATTGTTCCTTAACGGAATCCGTCAGGGGGAGTCGTTTTATTATCATCGTAACGGAACCCTGCAAATGAGTATTTACTATCGCAGCGATAAACGTCACGGCAAAGGGCGCGAATTTGATGACCGGGGTCATGTGATAAGTCTGTTCGAATATTTTAACGGTTATCTTATCGAAAACATTAAAATTAACCGCCTCGACAGCCAGGGTCGAAAACAGGGCCGATGGATTGCCTTTTTCGAAAGTGGTGAAGTGTTTACCGACATCAGCTACATGAACGACAAAATGCATGGTTACTATCGCGAATACAACAGCTCGGGAATTCTGGTGAAGGAAATGCGCTACCTGAATGGTGAACCTGTAACCCGCGACATGGAGGATGAACTGAAGGTAAAGGCCGACGTAAGAACTCAGTATAACAGCAATGGAAGCCTCAAGTTTACCGGTGCTTTTCTCAACAACAATCCGGTAGGCGTGCACAAAGAATATGACGAAAACGGAAACCTCGCCATGGCAAAAGAATACGATGAATTTGGAACGCTACTGGCTCAGGGGCTGTTTGATGCACAGGGTAACCGAACCGGTAAATGGACATTTTTTTATGACGATGGCAGTATCTCGGGCAAGGGCAGCTATCAAAACAATCAAAAAACCGGTACCTGGGAGTTTTTCTACCGCGATGGAAAGCCGGAACAAAAAGGTGATTTTGTAAACGATAACCCCGAAGGTTATTGGGTATGGTACTACATTTCAGGCGCTGTTTTGCGTGAGGAAAACTACCATTTTGGCAAACGTGAAGGAGAATTTACCGAATTCGACGAAGCGGGAAATATTATTACCAAAGGAGAATATTTTGATGGTTACAAAATGGGCGAGTGGTTTTATCACGTGGGTGACCACACCGAAATCGGCAGTTTCGAAAACGGGTTTAAAACGGGTAAATGGAAGCACTATTATCTGAACGACAAACTGAGTTTTGAGGGAGAATTCAGGGGTGGTGATCCCACCGGTAAACATGTATTTTATTATGAGGACGGAAGTATCTATATAACCGGATTTTACCGTGCAGGCAAGAAGCATGGCAGTTGGAAGCGTTTTAACCCTGACGGAACGCTCTTTTCGGTGTATGCCTATAAAAACGGGAAACTCCAGAAAATCGACAATAAAAAAATTGATGACACGGATGCCGATATTTTCAAAGAAGAGTTGCCATTATTTCAAAATTAAAACAGGCTCTACAGAACGAAATTCAGAAATATGACCGACATATTACACCCCGACAGAGACAACTTCATCAACAGCGATCCGGAACTTGAGAACCAGCTCAGGCCCGAGTCGTTTGGCGATTTCAGCGGGCAACAGAAAATTATTGACAACCTGAAGGTTTTTGTTCAGGCGGCACGCATGCGCAGTGAGTCGCTCGACCATGTGTTGCTGCATGGTCCCCCCGGATTGGGTAAAACCACCCTGGCCAATATTATTGCCAACGAACTTGGCGTGGGATTGAAAATATCATCGGGGCCGGTACTCGATAAACCCGGCGACCTTGCCGGCCTTCTTACCGGATTGCAACGCAACGATGTGCTTTTTATCGACGAAATTCACCGACTCAGCCCGGTGGTCGAAGAATATCTGTATTCGGCCATGGAAGACTACCGGATCGATATTATGATTGACAAAGGTCCTGCTGCCCGGTCGGTTCAGATACCCCTGGAACCCTTTACCCTGGTGGGTGCCACTACCCGTTCCGGATTACTCACCTCGCCCCTGAGAGCGCGTTTTGGGATAACCTGTCATCTGGAGTATTACGATGCCGCCATACTGAAGCGTATTGTGCAACGCTCGGCTGGAATTCTCAGGGTTCCGATTACCACTGATGCTGCCGGCGAAATTGCTTCACGCAGTCGCGGTACGCCCCGTATTGCCAATGCACTGTTGCGTCGTGTGCGCGATTTTGCACAGGTGAAAGGAACCGGCGAAATCGAAATTCAAATTACTCGCCATGCCCTCGATGCCCTCAATATCGATAAATTCGGACTCGACCAGATGGATAATAAAATACTGCTGACCATTGTAGATAAATTTGCCGGTGGACCAGTGGGGCTCAAAACCATTGCTACCGCGGTTGGCGAAGACGAAGGAACCATCGAGGAGGTATATGAGCCTTTTCTTATTATGGAGGGTTTTATCAAACGAACCCCCCGCGGACGCGAAGCTACCGAAATAGCATACAGGCATTTAAACAAAAAATTTCCCGACAATCAGGGCAATTTATTCAGTGATTCGTATTAATGGTATTGTTGAATTAATTAACGAATGATACTCAGAACGTTATGAAAAAATATTTACTCATTAGCATTCTCCTGATCCTTGCGGCTGGTTGCTTTTCGCAACCGCATTACCCCGATGTGGTGAATTACGAAATCAATCTCGATATCAGCGATTTTAACGAACAAACCATAAGTGGCTATACTGAGCTTACCATAACAACAACCGACGAAAACATTGAACTTCTTGCCCTCGATTTATTGCGTCTCAGTCTCGATTCGGTGCGTTCCGAAGATCTTAGCATCGGAGAGGTGCAATACAACGACAGCCTGTTGCTGGTGGAGATATCTCCTGCATTGCAGTCCGGCGATACGGTTCAATTGCGTGTGTATTATCATGGTACTCCAGTAATTGACCCTTCGGGCTGGGGTGGATTTTATTTTAACGGGCAGCGGGCCTATAACCTTGGGGTTGGCTTCGAAGATATTCCACACAATTATGGTCGGGTTTGGTTCCCCTGTGTTGATAATTTTACCGACAGGGCTACTTACCGGTGCAAGATTACTGTGCTCGAAAACCATACGGCAGTTTGCGGTGGTTTGCTGATTAATACCGGAGACCCACAGGATGGCAAGCGAACTTTTGAGTGGTTTCTCGGCGACGAAATACCCACCTATCTGGCTTCGGTAGCTGTGGGAGAATATTCATTGGCCGAACACACCTATCATGGCATGGAACGCGATATACCGGTGCAGATATGGGTGTATCCCACACAGTTGAATTCTGTGGCCGGAACCTTTGTTCATCTCGACAGTATCGTGTCGATTTATGAACACACCTTCGGGCCGTATGCCTGGGAACGCATCGGTTATGTATCGGTTCCCTTTAATTCGGGCGCCATGGAACATGCCACCAATATTTCGCTGCCTTATTTTGCATTTTCGGGAAATACTTCGTACGAAGACCTGGTGGCTCACGAATTTGCCCACCACTGGTTTGGCGATCTGATTACCTGCTCAACCGCTGAGGATATGTGGATTAACGAAGGCTGGGCTACCTACTGCGAATCGGTGTACCGTGAATTTTTGTACGGACGCACCAACATGCTGAATTACCGGCGCGAATATCATTCCGAGGTGCTGCGATATGCCCATATCGAAGATGGCAGTTTTCTTACACTAAACGACATTCCCATCGACCGTACTTACTGCACAACGGCCTACGAAAAAGGCGCCAGTGTAGCCCATGCACTCAGGGGGTATCTCGGCGACGATTTATTTTTCGGTGCGATAACCGCTTTTATCCAGGCCAATCGCTTCAACGATGTTTCATCCTACGAAATGCGCGACTTTCTTACCACCTATACAGGTATCGACATGAGCGACTGGTTTGATGCCTGGGTGTTTACACCGGGCTTTCCGCACTATTCAATCGATTCGGTTACCACAGTCGAAAATGGCGGCGGTTATCAGTCCACGGTATATGTAAAGCAGAAAATGCGGGGGCGCAATTTCATGGCCAATTCCAACAAAGTGCCGGTTTCGTTTCTCAATGCCCAATATAGCGACACCACCTGTTTTGTTTTTTTCGATGGCGAAACGGGCTCTGCTGTTTTTCAGCTGAACGAAGAGCCTAAACTGGTGATGTGCGATTACCACGAGACCATTTCGGATGCTACCATCGACCAGAACCTGTGGCTGAAAAACACGAATACCGTGAATTTGTCTCGCTTGTATGTGAGAATTAAACCCACACAGCTCAGTGCCGATTCTATTTATATCAGGATAACCCATAACTGGGTTCCACCCGATACCATGCAAACACAAATTCCGGGTTTATTTCTGGCCAATAACCGCTTTTGGTTAATCGAAGGCGATTTTAACCAGCACAGTGTAATGAAAGGTGAATTTCAGTACGGTAACACTACGGTATCCAGCCTCAATGGATATCTCGACAACGAGTTCATCAACAACAGCCTCGATTCGTTGGTGCTGATGTATCGGCTCGACCATGCCCATGAATGGCAGATTGTTGAAAGCAGCAATTCGACAGTTCTCAAAAGGCTGACGACCGAAAACATGATACCGGGAGAATATGCCCTGGGTATTAAAAACTGGGATGCCTGGCTCACCGTTGCTTCGCGGCCTGAAGCGTCGTTTGCGGTATTTCCGAATCCTGCCTGCGATAGAATCAGTATCCGTTTCGAAAAAGAAGAAAGCGGCAAACTACGTCTCTTCAATTCGCTGGGTGCACTGGTGTCGGAAGAATCGGTTGATAACGTGGCCAATTTTAGCATTTCGCTGAGCGGGTTACCCGACGGGGTTTATTTTGTGCAATTCGACAACCGCCTGCGACAACAGGTAACTTATAACAAAATAATCATTTCGAGGTAGGATTGCCTTTGCAATCTATTCGCTAAGATATTCGCGTTCGAATGCGTCAATCATCGAACCACGGGTTTGGTTGATAATTCGTACTCCTCGCTTCTGTGAGTAGCTTTTTATAATGAAATAACTTTCGAAAGCAGTCATCATTGAATATAATATTGTATGAAGCGGTGCAGCCGGATTGTTTTTGAGAATATATTTCCCAGGCTTAGTATTCCCGCTATCATAAAAGTGCTGGTTGTTAACCATTGCTACGTTATTGTCATCCACATGAATTTGTGATAACCATGAATGGTCAACTCCCCAGAGGTAGATGTTTATAAATTGCAACCTCATGGCTATCATAAGCGATGGAATAACCACATTGTGGGGTCGAGGCATACCCAGCATTTTCGAAAAACACCAATTACGAAAACCGGCAAACCCTTCGATGGCAGTGACGTTGATGTACCGTATTTTGATATTGGAATTTTTTTCAATGTGTTTTTTCCACTGGGTGTGTTTTTGAGCATCAAACGGAAGATATAGTTGAATCGGCCATCGGGTAGCGGCAATGTTTTCCCATAATACCGGACGTTTTTCGAGGGTGTCAATATCATTCGCATTGTCGTTATAAAACTTGAAATCAATCATCACGTAATGCCTTGGTTGTAACTCAAAATAAGCATTGCTTAAGGCGAAGTAATTTACAGCAAACAATTCTTTATCCACTAAAAAGTCATGATGTTTTTCGAGCATTAATTTCAACGAAGGACCGTTTCCTAAAATGACTGCATCAGTTTTTTCAGCTACGGCAAAAGACAAATTATGCCGGGTTAGAAACACCAGTTTAAAAAGACTTTGAATGGTTTTAAGAAGCTTGGTAACCCACATGTGCAATGTTTTTTTATTACAATATTACGTAAATATTTTCTTTTTGGTGTTTTGTTCAAAAAAAATTAGACTTGTGGTTGATTGATAAAAAGGTTAAATTTGTATGTATTATATTGTATAAATATAAAACGTGGTATTATTTATTGGTTAAAGATAATTCTACAACTATAATATGAAAAAACTTTTACTAATTTTTGGAGTGCTTTTTAGTTATTATTCAGGAGCACAGGAGAACACAGCTAATCATTGGTATTTTGGAATAAATAGTGGAATTTCGTTTTCCACGGGCATGGCAAAGGGAATATTGGGAGGCCAAATTACGGGACTTGAAGGTTGTGCAACCGTTGGAGACATGAGTGGAAATTTGTTGTTTTACACCGATGGACAAGTAATTTATGACTGCAATCACGAAGTAATGCAAAACGGAGAGGGAATTTTAGGACACTGGAGTTCATCTCAATCTTCGATAATCATTAAGAAACCCGGCTCTTCAACTCAATATTATGTATTTACCACGGATGCGGCTGAGCACCACCTCGTGAATAATTGGAGATATTCTATTGTTGATATGTCTTTAAATTGGGGACTTGGGGCTGTTACTGAGGTTAAAAATGTAATTCTTGAAGATGCTGTTACCGAAAAACAAATAGCAGTGATGCACCAGAATAATATCAACGTATGGATTATTGGGCATCGCTGGAATTCGAATGAGTTTGTCGCATACGAAATTACGCCCGAAGGAATAAATTCAACTCCAGTGGTCAGTGCAATAGGGGTAGTTCATCAGGGTGGTTATTCCCCAAACCCTGATTATAATAATTGGGCAAATGCTGCTGGTGCAATGAAAACAAATAAAGATGGAAATAAAATTGCCCTTGCCATACATAAAATGGGAATTTATGAGTTGTTCAATTTTGATAAATCATCGGGTGTCGTTTCGAATTGCCGCACATCACAAACCTACGAAAATGTTTATGGTGTTGAGTTCTCTCCGGATGGGACCAAGTTATATGCAACTTGTGATATTTACACCACTTCAAGACTGTTTCAGTTTAATTTGTCACAATCTAATCCTTTTTCGAACCCGGTTACTATTTCGATGGAGAGTTCTCATCAAAATCAGGGAATGCAGCTTGGTCCAAATGCGAAAATTTATGTTACACGCTATGAGGGAGAATATATTGCTGTAATAAATGATCCTGACAGCCTTGGATATGCCTGTAATTACGAATCGAATGCTGTTTATTTGCTTGGAGAAACCGGTCGGCGTAGTTTGCCCAGTATATTTTTTTATAAGGGTTTTGAATTTTTTACAGGTTCAGAACAAACCATTTCAATCTGCGATGGAGACAGCATTTTTTTGCAAAATGCATGGCAGTACAACGAAGGGGATTTTGTTGACACGCTGAATTCAAGCCAAAGCTGGGACAGTATTGTAACCACTCACCTTATCCTGATACCGGCTCCTGAACAACCACTCATTACTGAAGTTAATGGTGTACTATATTGCGAAACTACCGCTCAGAATTATCAGTGGTATCGTAATGGAGTTCCCATTGCCGGCGCAATTGCACCTTTGTATCAGCCTTTTATTTCTGGTAATTACAGTGTCGAAGTGTATGAAGATAATAGTCAATGCCATGTGTTTTCTGATGAATATATTTTCATTTATTTAACCGTTGAACCGAATCTTTTAAACCAACCTGTTATTTTGCCAAATCCTATCCTCAATTCTTTTACAGTAGAATTTGAGGGTAATTGTCATTTATTTTTAATTGATGTTCATGGTGGTATTTGCTACGAATCGAAACATCAACAAGGTCTTAGCCAGCACAATGTTTTCCAGTTGCCATCAGGTATTTACATTTTAAAGATGATAAATGATAATTTTGTTTGGCACACAAAAATCATCAAAGAGTAACATCAAATTTTAAGCTTACTCCCCCACTTTTTGAACGAAATAATGCGGGTTTTGTTTAATCACCCTGTATTTTCCTGATTTCAGGGCTTCGATGGCCACATAGCGCGAACCCCAGCGGGTGTAACCGGCCGAGTCGTCAAACAGAATGAAGCCTCCCGGAATGAGTATGCTGTCAACATTTTCGAAATCGCGCTTGGCGTAGTCGTATTGGTGGTTTCCGTCGATATAGGCAAAAGCAATCTTCCCGGCCGGTTTTGTGGTGTTCCCGAATAAGTCGGTCTGTTCAGCTTGGCCGTTCCACCACGCAAAAAAGTCGTCCGATGGAAAATCGTACGAAAATATCGGTGCATCAGGGTTAAAAAACCGGGTGTTGCGCACAAACGATTCTTTCAGAAAACCCGACAGGCTGCATGGGTCTTTCAGGTAACAAATGTTTTCGTCGTGTTGTATGTCGCGCAGGTACCAATCGGTGGTGTACAGGACATTGTTTTTTTTGTGCTTTTTCAGAAAATACAACATTACATTGGTCGACAAGCCCGCAAAAGTTCCTATTTCGAGGATCGGATAGTTTTCAGGAATATTTTTTATGGCATAATCGAAACAATAAATATGACCTTTTTCGAGCCAGCCGGGAATGCATGGCAACATGCGTTGCAGACCCGGTTCATTCAGTATTATGGGTTTGTGTCGTAAATAATAAATGGCTTTTCTGATAAAATAGGATGCTTGCATTGGGCGTCTTTAATTAATAATTCAAAAATACATCCTTTTTTTCAATTGAAAACTATGTAGAAATAGGCCAGATAAAAAACGATGAGAATTAAACCTTTCCAACGGCTTAATACCGGACGCTTCAGGGGGATGAAACACAATCCCAGTAAAAGCACAATGCCAATGGCAACGGGAATATCGATGTGTAGCATTTGTGGGCTGACACCTACCGGATTAATAATAGACGCTATTCCCAGTATCCCGAAAATATTGAAAATATTAGACCCAATCAGGTTGCCAACCGAAATGTCCATTTGTTTGCGAAATGCGGCTACCAGCGAGGTTGCCAGTTCGGGCACACTGGTGCCGAAAGCCACGATGGTCAACGATATCACTCTTTCGCTTACGCCCAGAGCCTCAGCCAGTCCGATGGCACCACGAATCATAAAATTGGCACCATAAACTAGACCAGTAACACCCAAGCCCAATAATACCAAAGAAAACACAAGATTATATGATTTCGTGTTTTCCGCATCAATAGGGGCGTTCGATTTTTTTGCTCGGCGCCAAAGTAAATATATAAACAAAGGCAGTGCTGATAAGAGAATAATTCCCTCCCAGCGCTCTATCGACGAATTGAGCGAAAAAGCAAAAACCATCAGGCTGGCTAATAACATGACAGGCCACGTAAAATTTACCGTTTCTTTATTTACCGGTATTGAAATAACCAAAGCCGTTAACCCTAATATCATACTGATGTTCGCAATATTTGAGCCGATTACGTTACCCATAGCCATATCGGGGAGACCACTCATGGATGCTTTTACGCTTACCATAAGTTCAGGTGCTGAGGTGCCTATCGAAACAATGGTCATACCTACAATAAGCGGCGACAGTTTAAGTCTGGACGAAAGCGAAACACTGCTTCGCACCAGCCAATCACCACCCAAAAGCAAGGCAAACAAACCGCCTATCAACATCAGCAGATTCATATCGTGTTGATTTTACCTTTCAAAATTACAAATAAAGATGAATGTATTATTATATTGTAAAAAAAAATCCCGAACCAGTTTTCTTAGTCCGGGATTTATAAACGTTTACTTCGGTTATTCCCAGGCTACCACCACATTGTCGAGGTAGAAATCGCCGGTTGCACCCGAAAGGCCGCTGTATTTGAAAGCAATATACACGTTGCCCGAGTAAGCCGAAATGTCGATATTCCCTGATGAGGTTTCGTTGGAATTTGTTGCAATGCTTGCCGTAAGTTGTGTCCAGGTTGCTGTTTCAGGACTGTTACCACCATCATAGTCTGTCGAAATGTAAACTTTGAGTTCTGCCCCCAAAATATTCAGGGCACGGGTTACAAATGTCAGGTATTCGTTCGAGGAAGCATCCAGGTTTACTGCAGGGGTTATCAGCCAGGCTACATTGTCGCCGGTACCGCTTATCTTGGCGCGGGCATCAATTCCGTTGTTTTGGCCCAGCCAAACCGCACTACCGGTAGTGGCAATATTTTTCCAGCCACTCAGCGCAACGGTTTCGTTGTTCACCACCGAAGAAAAATCCTGTTCGAGCAGTGCATTATATTCTCCGCAACGCAGATGGTCAAATTCAACTTCCTCGGTACTTCTGATGTACAATTGCCAGTCGTCGCGGTACTGACCCACAATGGCAATGATACTTCCTTTACCTTCGGGCACAATGGATCCGGCAAAGCTGGCATAGCCACTGGTGCGCACAATCATGGTGTTGCCATCGCAATCTTCTATCGTGCGGTTGATGGTGGCCAGGGTTAGCGGGTCGGCATACTTCTGACCCACATCGGTTTGAATAAACTGTACATTATTGATTTTTACCAGTTTTGCCTGATAATTTCCGGTCATAATCTGACCGATGGTCACTTCTTCGGGTTCCCGGTTCCGCAACGTAGCCTGCTTGATGATGTTTTTATCGACATCAACCGAATCAAGTTGCAGCATATTCTGGTACGAACTCAACACGGTTCCTTTAAGGTAAATGCGCACCGAGTCGCCTTCGTAAATTCCACCCGACGACAGTAACCTGAGGTTGATGGCCCCGGTTTCGTCCTGTACATATGCTGCTTTGTAAATATTTCCCGATTTGTCATCCATGGTAACCACACCGTAAACCGAAAAATCACCGGTGAATTTATACAAGGTGGCATTGGGTACGTTGATGATACTGTCGATATACATATCCCTGATTTGCCCTATGGTGAGCACATTGCCTTCGGGGATTACATTCAGGGGCGGTTCATCGAAATTTTCGTGAATGCACGAGCTTAATCCCAAAAGCATTAAAAACGATAACGATACTAAAGCACTGTTTTTCATATTGAGTAATTTATAAATGACTTAAAATCTGTAATACACATTCAGCATATATGTCCTTCCGTACATATACATATATTTCGACGGGAATTTGTTCACATCGCCCTGATCGTAACGAAGTTGTTCAAATCCGCGGGTAACATTGTCTTTTTTGTTGAGGATGTTGTCGACACTTAGGGTAAAGCCCAGGTAATTTCCACTGATTCTCCATGATTTGCCACCCCAGATATCGATGGTGTAGGCGGGGTCAAGTTTTTCCTGATCGAGAATCTGCCTCCACTGAGGGTCGGTAACAACAAAGCTTGTCAGGGCTTCAGCAGTGCGACGTTCAGGGTTTATATCCACATAATTTTCGTCGAAATAATTGGCATTCACTCCAACAAACCAATACTTCGGAGCATTATATTTAAAACCAACAGATCCGGCCAGTTCAGGAGCTCCGCCAACATGATAGTTTTTCATGTACACTGTTCTGTTCGAAGCCAGTACTTCGGAACTGTTATCCTGTGCTATGGTAACCAGAGGGCGCGAGTTATACAGGTAACGACCGTATCCGAAGGCAGCCTGAATGTTGATGGTTGCGCTTACTTTTACTTCGATGCCAAACTCTCCTCCGTAGTGCCGTTTATCCATTCCGGTCATTACATAATTCACAAATGTGCGCAATTCGTCGTGATAGAAACTCTTGATTTCGGTCTGGTCACGAAACTCGGAGTAGAAACCTGTAATGCGCGCTTTCACAACCGGCGAGCGGTACACATAGCTCAGGTCGCCCGTGAAAACGGTTTCCGAAGTAATTGAGTCAACCACATAATCGCGGGTACGTGGCGATATGTATATGTTGTCGAAATAAGGTGCCCGGGTTCCATAAGAACCATTGATAACCACAAAGTTTCTCCCGTCGAGTTTAACCGTCAGTCCGGCTTTAGTCTGATAATTGAAGAAATTGTAGTGTTCCGAATCGCCTTTCGAATTGTTGGGGTACATCCCGTTACGCATAAGGCCTGTACGATAGAATCCGCTGTAAGCCAAATCGATTCCTGCATAGAAATCAAGTCTTTTGTAGGTAAATCCGGCCTGACCAAAAGCGTGAGCTGTGTTGATATTGGCAATGTAATCGTAGCCGAATTTATCGCCAACACCCACCGGACGGTTTACATTGTCGAGGTCGGCTTGAGCCGAAGTATCGTTAAAAAAGTCGCGTTCGGCAAACTGGTCTATATCGAGCCACCAATCGGCGCCCAACAGATCGGAAACAATTTTATAGTTTTCGCCTTTGTAAATCACAGCATCTATACCGGCAACCACGCGGATGTTTTCGTTAATCTGGTCGTTATACACCGAATTGAAATTAAATTTCGACACATCGGTGCGGCGTTCTTCAACCATATATTTTGCCCTGTTTCCGGTAAGGTTTTGCCCTTCGATGCCATTTACATTGAGTATGGTGAATAAATTCTTGCGATTGGCATCGTAAAATCCGTCCCAGTCTAACTGACGGAAGTTTTCGTCCTCGCGCCATTCGTCGGCCAGATAGTTGGCCATAAATTCATTTTCGTTGGTGTAGTAACTGGGCAGGTAGCGGTAGTAATCGGGGCGCGGGTCGGCAGAGTCGTACCAGTTGAGCGATGTAGCGCCACCTTTACCGAACATGTAGAGCACCGAAGTGGTGAGTTTTTTGAATTCATCAATTTTCCAGTAATGCGTAAGCATCAGGTTGGGCTGATGATAATTGTTAACCCGTGCATTACGCACTTTGCCGTTTTGATAACCCCAGTTGCTGTTGTAATAATTGTTTCCGGTAAGGTCATACACTTCCTGAGTGGAAACGCTGCTGCGTCCGCGCCGGCTGGGTGATGCAAACCCAGTAAAACCAATACTGTGGTGACTGTTCAGCACTTTTTCGGCGCTTACAAAGTACGCCCAGGCATCGTAGAACGTTCCCTGAGTGTATCCCTCAACTGCCCAACGGCGGGACCCCGAAACGGTAAATGCCCATCCGTTTTCTAATAAACCCGTCGAATGGGTGAACATGACGCGGTGGCGGTAACTTTTATTGCCAATAGAATATGAAACTTTGGTTTGCGGAGTGTATTGCGATGCACGGGTAAGGATATTGGTCATCCCGCCAATGTCGCCGAACCCTTCGCTCGAAAACGAAAGCCCGTTTAATTCAACCTGTGAACGGGTGGCATCATTCAGTCCGCCCCAGTTGCTCCAGAAAGCGCGGCCCGTTTGCGGGTCGTTGGCTGAAACACCGTTTATCAATACAGAATAATACTCGCTGTTGTATCCCCTGATACGATAGAATGCCTGCCCGAAAGTATATCCGGCTACCGATACATACACGTCGTCCGACGATTGGAGCAATCCGCTGATATCCTGCGATTGGGCATCGTTCTGTATGTCGGAATCAGTGAGCGAAATTACCGGAATGTTCGTCGGTTTCTGGGTTTCGGTAATGGTATCCTTGGTGTTTTGCGCTTTAATAAGCCCTGCCCCGGCAAACACAGCGAGGCAAAAAATCAAAAACTTCTTCATCAAAAAACAATTAGTTTAGCCTGCAAAAATAAGCAATATTACCATACCATAATAATTGAAAAATAGTTTTTTACAACCTGACTTTGGCTTAGCGAATTTCAGTTTATACGGATAATATTGTAGCTTTGAAGGATAAATCATTATCAATATGAAATGGATTATCCTCATTATTGCAAATATCATCTTCTTGTCTGGTACAATAAATCTCTGTGCTCAGTATCAACCATCCATCATCATTCATGGCGGGGCGGGAGATTTCGATAGTAAAAGCTTTGTGAAAGAAGACTACGATGCCTATTACAATACCCTGTATTCTGTGCTGAGCATGGGCGATTCCCTTCTGAAATCAGGAGCTTCGGCAATGGATGTTGCGGTGGCTTGTGTTGCAATGATGGAAGACTCTCCGCTTTTTAATGCAGGAAAAGGAGCGGTATATAATGCTCAGGGAAAACACGAACTCGATGCTTCGGTGATGGATGGAAGTAATCTGAAAGCCGGATCAGTAGCCGGTATTACCCGGGTAAAAAATCCGGTCAAAGCCGCCCGTATGGTGATGGACAATTCGCAACATGTAATGCTGGCCGGTAAGGGAGCCGATGAATTTGCCAAAAAGCAGGGGCTTATTATGGTAAAAAACAAGTATTTCGATACCCCGAAAATGGAGCAACGATACCAGAAGCTGGTATCCGGAAAAAAAGGAACGGTGGGCGCAGTAGTGCTTGATGCCAATGGCAACCTTGCTGCAGCAACATCAACCGGCGGTATGATGATGAAGCAATTTGGCCGGATTGGCGATTCCATGGTAATTGGAGCCGGGACCTATGCCGACAACGCCACATGTGCCGTTTCCTGCACCGGACATGGTGAGTATTTCATCAGATTTCAGGCGGCTTATGATATCGCTGCCCAAATGAAATATGCCGGACTCACCTTGTTTGAATCATGCCGAAATACGATTGAAAAAATCGGGATTGCAGGTGGCACAGGTGGTGTTATTGCAATCGACTGTAATGGAAATCAGGTATGCCGCTACAATACACGGGGTATGTTTCGGGGAAGCCTTTGGCAAGGCGAAATCACAGTGGAATTTTAATATTGGATGCTATTTTAACTGCTTGGCAATTTTTAGCATTTGTTTTTCCGTCATCACCGGATAAGCATAAATAACCCAATAACAACTTTGCTCGGCGTCTTTCATTACCAGCAACGAGGTATTGGTGTCGTCGTAAGGTATCTCGGGGGTGTAAATCATCGGGCAACCGTATTTTTCTAATTTCGTTGAGTTGTCAAATTCAAGATCAACATCCGTTATAAAGTTGTCGATATGTTTTGCCATGATGTAAATGCTTTTTTCGTTGTTGTCGCTCAGGCTCGCCGAATACATTCCCATCAAATCGAACACATCGGTTACTTCGAAACCCTTAACCGATAACTTGCGGACTTTTGCTTCAAAATCGTCATAAGGCCAGGTCATTTCGGTAAAATCAGCATACGAATAGTCTTCTTCTTCAATAACCGGTTCAACATATTCTTCGATGGTAACTTCTTCGGGAACAACGAATGTCGCCGCAGGTACATCAATGTTTTCTTCATATAGGGTGGCAATCATTTCGGTTTTTAAACCTTCGAATTCAGTGATCATTTTAAGGGCAATACCATGATATAACCAGGTTGTTGTTCCCCAAACCGTGTAAACATGACAGTTTCTACCCAGAAACATTTCCATTCCCAGATATTCTCCGCCATACTCAACAATGCTTTTTTCGAGCTCCTCTTTTACAATTTTGTCATCGGTGAGGTCGAAATCAGAATATAAATCTTCGGAGAAATAGCTGTCGTAGCGTTGACCCGTTTTGGTTTCCATATCAACAATCCACATATACTCTCTGGTGTTTATACTTAACCGGTTGCTTACTTCTTCGGCCATTTCTCCTTCGCTTTCGAAACGCATAACCGAATTTTCACGCTCGTAATAGAGGGCTCCATAGTCGTCGAACCACACTGTTTTAGTTCCGGTAAGGTCTCCTTTGAGGGTATATTCTATATGCCCTGATTTCATGGGATAAATTCCGGCACCTTGTTGCGCACTTGCCGATGCGAAAAAACCGGCCAGTAAAATGATTATTAATGAAATTTTCAGTTTCATAAGTTGTTGGTTTTAAAGTGCAAAATAGTCTTTTTTATAATATTGATTGTTTGTAACGCAAATAATCTGTACACATTGTTTTGTTGAACAGAAATAGGCCTGAAGATGTTTATGCTTAACGGGTAAAAATTGTACTTTTGTCGTGAAATGAACACTATGGCAGAACATGAAAAATATATGCTTCGCTGTCTTCAGCTCGCGGGGCAGGGGCGGGGCCATGTTTCGCCCAACCCTTTGGTCGGCTGCGTTGTTGTTCACAATGGAGTAATCATAGGAGAGGGTTATCACCGGAAATACGGAGGTCCGCATGCCGAGGTCAACGCTCTGATGTCGGTTGCAAATTCGGCGCTCCTCCCCGAGTCAACCCTATATGTTAATCTGGAGCCTTGTAGTCATTTTGGAAAAACACCACCCTGCGCCGACCTGATTATTTCGTATGCAGTGAAACGTGTTGTGGTGTCAGCATCTGACCTTAACCCGCTGGTGGCAGGCAGGGGCATTAAAAAATTGCAGGATGCGGGAATTGAGGTTATTCAGGGCATATTAAAGCAGGAAAGCCTTAATCTCAATGCCCGTTTCTATACATTTCACCAACAAAGGCGGCCCTATGTAATCCTGAAGTGGGCGCAGTCGGCCGATGGTTTTATCGATAAATTAAGGCAGCCCGACGACGGACAAAAACCTCAATGGATAACCAACGACTATTGCCGGCGCTTAGTGCATAAATGGCGCACCGAAGAAGACGCTTTTCTGGTGGGAACCCATACGGCAATCCTTGATAATCCACAACTGACCGCACGTCTCTGGTACGGACGTCAACCATTGCGGGTCGCCATCGATTACAATGCTTCACTTCCGGCTACGCTACACATTTTCGATAAAACAGCGCCAAGCTTGTTATTCTGTAATACAATGCGCAGCGATGCCGAGGTCGAAATCATTGACCTTGACAATCATGTGGCAGCCCAAATATGTGAACGATTGTATGCCCGTGGTATTCAGTCGCTGGTTGTGGAGGGAGGAAGGCGTACCCTCGATTTGTTCATCGAAGCGGGTTTATGGGATGAGGCGCGGATTTTTACAGGACCTGCGAGCTTTGGTGCCGGTGTGCATGCCCCCGAATTACACCAAATACCCGTTTCGGAGTCGGTTTATGGCAATACACTGCTTTCAATGTACAAAAACGCTGTACCACATGGATAAAATCAGGTCGCACCGTCAGTTGAAACTATTGGTACAAACGCTTTTCATTGTTTTTACCTGTTTTTTGCTGGCACAGTTTTTTTCGGCAGGTATTTTGGCCGGTTTTGGGGTAAGCGATATTTCCGGTTTACAACCCGATAATTTGCGGGGTATCGCCATTTTCAAACTGGCTCATTTTGTTTCGTCGGTGATGAGTTTTATTGTTCCGGCTTTGTTGATTGCATGGCTTGTGTACCGCAATGCGGGTGAAAGGCTGTTGCTAAACCGGCGTGTCGATCTGGCATGGTTTGCCCTTGCCGCACTTATAATTTTTGTTGCCATGCCCTGGTTGAATGCCCTTATTCAGTGGAATGAGTCGATCCGTTTCCCCGAAAAATTTGCGAACCTGTACAATTCATTCCGCAGTAGCGAAGACTTTGCCCTGCGTATGACTAAACTGATGCTCACCGGAAATTCGGGATGGACCCTGCTTTTAAATGTGTTCCTGATTGCTTTGATTCCGGCCCTGGGTGAAGAATTTTTGTTCAGGGGAATTATTCAGCGATACCTGCACGATGTTACGCGTAACGTTCATATCGCCATTTGGATATCTGCGGTATTGTTCTCGGCCATTCATTTCCAGTTTTTTGGATTTTTTGCACGGACATTGCTCGGTGCTTTCTTTGGCTATCTGGTTTATTATTCCGGTTCGCTGTGGGTGGCCGTGTGGGCTCATTTCTTCAACAATGCAATGGCTGTGCTGGCACAGTATTTTATTGCAGGAGGAGGTTTGCCCGAGCAGGCTGATAAATTTGGAAGTCAGGGCACCGACTGGGGTTGGGCTGTGGTTTCGCTTGGGGCTACCGTAGCGCTGTTTATTGTATTAATCAGGAAACACAAAAGCGAACTGCGCTCCCGATGACTTCGGGGTAGCTGCTGGTTCTTTGACGGGCTCCGGCTGTATCTCTTTACTAACAAAGCGCATCGTATCTTCTTCCGAAACAGCATACTGAACTCCAAAAACTCCCAACACAATGTTCCGGTCTGCTTCGGGAAGATCTCGGGCATTTTCGGCCACATCTGACCAAACTGTATCAATAAAAGCATCAATTTCTTTGCGAATCAGACCCAGATTTTCGATTTCCCCCGTTTTAACAAAGTTCATATTCATTTGTTTCTGATGGGCTTCCGAAAATTTTTCAACCCAAACCTTTACAATTCCAATCGCCGGATTAGTAAAGTATTTTCCGCCTTCCGATATCCTGCGGTTATCGTTTTCGAACAAGCGGCGCGATTCTTCAAGTAAAATCTCAGGGCGGCTTATCTCAGGCAGTTTACCGGTTTGTTCGTTTAGTCCGTAATAGCTGCGAACCGTAGTAGGTAGTTCCTCTCTTTCAACAGCCATATTTATCGATTGCAGATAATGCAGCACATAAATTCTGGCTTTTTCGAAAAGCTTATTGTACTCCTGCTCGTGCTCGGTGCGCAATTTAATGTTCAGGGCGTGATGTGCCAGTATTTTATCGGTAAGCTGAAGGTAGCCGGCAGCCTTATCCAGATTCTGAAGCGAAATATAATCGTCGGGTTGAACCGATTGCCGCGCTGCACTCAGGATGCTTTTTAGGGCCTGATTGCGCAGATGATCGGTATTGGGCAACTGGTGACGCATAGTTATCAGATTCTCATCAAATACTCTTGTGCGAAGATATGAAATGATGTTTCGCAAATCATAATTTTACTATATTAAAATGTGAACATAATTTTGTTAATAGGTGTAAATTTAAAGGGGAGGCTGTCTTTACAAAAACTATGTATTGTTTTTCAGGATACAGATGTATTCTGCCTCTATTAATAATCAGAAATTGCAAACCTTCGGGTGATGTAGCGCACCGGATACCAGGCAGCCAGAAACCCGATAAACAGCACGGTTCCAAAAACCAGTGCGAAATCTGACGGATTAATGAGTACCGGATAAGCACTGATAATAAAGCTTCCCTCACTGCCAAGTTTTACAATTCCGAATTCCTGCTGAACCCAGCAGATCAGTCCACCGAGCAAGAGTCCGGTAATGGCACCCACAAGGCTGATGAGCATGCCTTCGGCAAAGAAAATGTTGCGTATCAACGAATCGTTGGCTCCCAAACTGCGCAATGTGTTTATGTCTTTTTTCTTGTCGATAATCAGCATGGTAAGCGATGCAATTACGTTGAAGGATGCGATGATGAGGATAAAGAGCAGTATCAGGAAAATCACCCATTTTTCGGATTGCATTACCTGATACAAAAAGCGGTGCTGATCGTTTCGGTCAGCTATCGCAAATGTATTTCCCAGTTGCGAAGTCAGGCGTTCCTTTACGACCGCCGTTTGTTTTGGGTCTTTCAGTTTAATTTCGATGGCGCTGATGTCGTTGTCGTATTCCAGCACCTCGCGGGCAAACGAAAGGGGAACAATGTAGTATTTGTTATCGTACTCCTGTTGCACTGCAAAGACTCCCGAAGTGTAGATGTTCCGGGTGTTAATCAGGTTTACCGCATCCTGAAAATTACCCCTGATTTCGGCTTTCCGACTGGGTATATGTACTTTTACGGGAACTAGAAAATCGAGGTCGAGATTGAGTTTATACGACACGCCCCTGCCTGCCACTGCGGTTGGGATATCGTTGTATTTTAAGTAATATTCCCCCGAAACAAGCATGCTGTCGAGACCGGTAACTTTCAGGTAGTTTTCGTCGACACCTTTCATGGTGGCAATCATCTGTTGCCCGTCGTATTCGAGCAGTGCGTTTTCTTCGAGCGAAAACGACCATGCAGCAATGGCATTGTCAGTGCGCAATACCGAAAGTAATTTGTCATCAGCCACGAATGTTTTCGATTGTACCGAAGTAATTTTCAAATCGGGGTCAAAACTGGTAAATAAGGTTTTTATCAATCCGTCGAAGCCATTGAAAACCGAGAGGATAACAATGAGAGCGGCTGTACCAACAGCCACTCCGGCTACCGAAATACCCGAAATAATATTGATGGCGTTGCGCGATTTTTTCGACAGCAAATAGCGGCGCGCTATGTATAGCGAAAGGTTCACTGCTACGATTTCAAGGCTTTGTCGATGCGTTCAATAAAATCCTGTGTGTCGTCGTTATAAAAAATCAGCTCGGGAATGTGGCGTACCTGATGCTTTACGGCGTCGCCCAGCAATTTTCTGATTTGGCTGTTTATTTTGCGCAATTCAAGGATAATATTCGCTGCATTGGCCGAAGGGAATACCGAGATATATACTTTGGCAACCCCCAGATCGGGGCTCATCCGAACCAGCGTAACGGTGAGCATGATGCCCGGCGTCCAGTTTTTCGACTCCCGCAGCAATATTCCCGCCAGCTCTTTTTGAATCAGCCTTGCCATCTGACTTTGTCGCTTGGTTTCCATCTGAAAAATTTTGTTCAAAATTAATAAAAATATCCTGATGAAGCAGGATGTTACTTGCGGGGTTCTGAGGAATCGTTGACCGATTGCATATCAGCCAGTGCTATTCTCAGCTCATTAAAGTTGAATTTGCCATTGCTTTCCATCATGATTTGAGTCAAACTGCCCACATTTTTACCCTTGACGAATTCCTTAATTTCGGCAATGCGTCCGGCATCGAGTAAGTCTTCGGCCTGTAATTCTCCGGTGATAACGTAGTAACTCAGATGTCCCCATATGGTAGATTCTGCAAACCCTCTTTCGGTAGCGATTTGCGGAATACTTTTGTTTTCGCGGAACAGCGCCAGACTTACCGATTTGGATTCCGGCTTTTTTTCTTTTTTCTTTTTTGCCGGGATGTCGTCGGCAGGAGCATCGCGTTCAATGGCATTTTCGAGGCAATAATCATGTATCATTTCGAGAATGTCGCTGCCAAACTGCTGTAGTTTTACCTTGCCCAGTCCCTTTATTTTCGACAGCTCTCTTTGTGTTGCAGGTAGTTTATCGCAAATCAGTTTCATGGTATTGAATGGCATTACCATAAACGGCGACACCCGTAAATCGTCGGCAACCGAAGCGCGCCATGCGTTTAGCTGCGAATACAGTTTTTTGTGATTGATTGATTTTACTGAGCTTTCGACAGGCAATTTTTTTAGTCCAAGCGTTTGCACAAAGCCGGCCTCAGCATCGGATACCGCCCTGAGGTAAGTCTGTATATCAAGCCCACCGGTTACCGCCCTGAGTGCTGCGGTTTTTAGCACCATAGCCAGCTCGAAGCGTCCGGCTGATTCTATGATTTCTTTTTTCACTTCCTTGTTATCGGAGTCGAAACCTATGCTACTCATCGGAATGGCAAACAGCAACGCCATCTTTTCGAGAAAATAGCTTGCGGCTTTCGAAATGCGTTCTTGCAATGCCGGATTATCGCAGGGCAGCAGGTCGGGATTTTGTTTAATGATCGACCGCAACTGGATGTTAAATTTATCATTCACCTCATACATTTCCGAAACTGCATCTGCTTCGATACGCCCGAAAGCTGCTTCATCGGCATTGTGAATTTTGGAAGCATTGAGCTGATAGTGTTTTTTCAGCGACCTGAACTGACGTTGTAAATCGCCGAAATCGAATATCGAAAAGACGACTTCCTGCTGAAATGCGGCTTTCGATTCGCGCAGGGAGTCTTCGCCGGGCTCGTTTTGCTGGGCTGTTTCGTTGAACTCGCGTATGTTGACATCGGTCTTTATAGCATGGCGTTGTATCTTCGAAATAAGAACCAGTCCTTCGAGAGTTCGGCAACGGCTGAGGGCAACATATACCTGCCCTGAGGCAAAAGCCTGATTCACATCGAGAACGGCTTTTTCGAATGTAAGTCCCTGACTTTTGTGCACCGTAATAGCCCAGGCAAGTTTCAATGGAATTTGCTTGAAACTGCCTATAATTTCTTCCTCAATTTCGCGCGTTTCTTCGTTGAGGTGAAGCTTCACATTGCTCCATTCTTCGGGAGTCACTCTGATTTCTTCTTCGTCACCCGGGCATTCAACCACAACCGAGTCTTCGTCGAGACGGGTTAGGCGGCCAATTTTACCATTATAATACCTTTTTTCGGGTGAAGAATCATTTTTTACAAACATTACCTGTGCCCCGGGTTTAAGCTCCAGCACCTCGTCGGTGGGAAACATATAGGATTGAAAGTCGCCCGTTATATTAGCCTTGTACCTGCGTGAACGCGATTTCAGTGCGGCCATTTTTTTGTCGTTAATCAGCGCTGCGCCGGCATTGTGGGTTGTGAGGGTAATATAGCCTTCCGACTCATCGGGGTCGAAGTTTGCAATATACCTCGAATTTAACAAATCAAAAGAGGCCTGAGACATCGAATTGTTTCTGATTTCACCCAGCAGTTCAATGAATTTTTGGTCTTCCTGGCGATAGATTTGCTTCAGCTCGATGGTAGTAAACCCGGCTTTGCCCAGGGCGTGGCTGTTGAAAAAGTATGCGTTGGAATAATATTCCGACAGCAGCCTCCACTCATCTTCTTTTACGACGGGAGCCAACTGGTTTAAATCGCCAATCATCAGCAGTTGCAGTCCTCCGAATGGTCTCTGATTATAACGGTAACGCCTCAGCATGCTGTCGATGGCATCGAGCAGGTCGGCACGCACCATACTGATTTCGTCAATTACCAGCAAATCGAGGCTGCGGATGAGTTTAATTTTATTACGGGTCATTTTATGCACAAAACCTTCCTGCGACTCACCGGTATTGTTTTTAGGGCGGGAGGCCGGTTGATGTTCTGGTATAAACGGCGTAAAAGGCAACTGAAAAAACGAATGAATGGTTACGCCTCCGGCATTTATAGCCGCCACCCCGGTGGGTGCCAGCACAGCCATCCGCTTCGGACAGCTTTCCCGGAGATTACGCAGGAATGTGGTTTTTCCGGTGCCGGCTTTTCCGGTCAGGAAAATATTTTGGTGGGTATATTGCACAAACTCGTTGGCCAACAATAGTTGGGGATTGGTTTCGTGTATGTTGGTTGTGCCCACTTAAAGCAGCGTTTTAATTAGTAAGGCTAAAAATACAATTAAATATTTACTATTAAAATGTCTCAGGTAGAAACAATGAATTTAGGGATAATAGGTTTCAACAATAACAGAAACATATCCGCTACTATATGACGAATGCAAGTGAGGTCTGATTCTATAAGTGGGCGCTGAAGAATTATCTTCTCTGTTTATTATTACTTCAAGCCCACCACTATAATTAACGCCCCAGTCGGAACTCATAGTATATTGAGTTCCCACAGTACTACAATTCACCCTACCTCCTCCCGATTCTTGGGAATAATCCCACCACCCGGTATAACCCGATTTTGGGGCCAATCTGATGTAATAGTAATCGCCCGAACGATAGGCATACAATGTTACTGCATAATCATCATATATTTGATAACTGCCGTCCGCACTCATAACAAGCTTAGAATAACGTTCCACTTTTTTTGCGGTACCGGCGCCCAAACCTGAGGTGTTGCTGTAAATGAGCATACCTCCTGTTTCGGCATTGGTATTGGTGCTACCCGATATACGTGCGCTTCCGGCATTTATGTGGAGTTTGCTTGAAGGGGTAGAGGTTCCAATACCCACGTCACCATCCGATTCAACCACAAGACTACCCGATCTTACATTAAATTCTTGCTTAGGTATTAAAATACTTGAACTGGCTGCTCCGGGATCGGATGCCGTTGTCCCTGCATGTGTCCATGTCCCTCCAGAACACGAAATTTCGTAAAAAGAGCTTACCCCGGTATATGCTCCAAAATACATATAAACATCGAAAGATGTAGCCGCTGTTCCTGCATTATTAGCAACAAACTTTATAAGTCCGGTGGTTGCAAATTGCCCGTTCTCACCTATAACATAGTATGTTGCATCGCCAGCAAAACCATTGGCATCAACGCTACTTCCATTGCTGGTTTTGAAGCGTATATACACTTCGTAATTTTGAGAAGTGGTAGCGTTATAACCAGTATTTGATACAACACGTATGTAAGCGCTTCGGCCTTGTTGTGCCATTGCTAATGTTCCTAGTTTAACCCACTGGGCTGATCCTCCCGTATTTGGCAACGTGTAGCACACGCCATTGCCGGACCAGCTTAAGGTACCTGTTCCATTATTATATAAAACTCCTTGTGCATTGGCATCGGGCCATGTCATAGATTGCCCGCGAATGGATGCAATATTCCCATTTGAAGCAACCTGAAATTGAGAGGAGCTTCCTACTGAGAAAGTATTAGCAGGCGAAGAAGTTCCAATCCCCAATCGTATGTTGGTGTTGTCCCAGTATAAACTTGCACTTGAACTTAAACTATAGGTGCCATTCCAAAAGGCAACACGTGTTGCTGTTCCGGATCCGGTAACATTATCAGAAGGTAATACTGCTCCTACTTGATCGTCAACATATTTTTTTGAAGCTGCATGAGCATCGGCAGTTGGAGTTACGGGAATTGTTACCTGATCGGAAAAATGTCCGGTGCCGCTTACGTCTAATTTATATGTCGGTGAAGTAACGCCAATACCCACATTACCATTTTCCTGAACAGTCATTTTCACATTGGTTGAAGAAGGGTCTCCCAACCCAATACCCAGTTTATTAGCACCGAATGTCCATGCTGAATTGGAGGCAACAAAAAACACATTGGCACCTGATGCTTCAATATTTCTTAAGCGAAAAACTGCATCGTAAGTACCACTGCCTTCTACGTGAAGTTTGGCATTGGTTGGTGTGGCTGTTCCTATTCCCACATATGCTGAATTATTGTTATAAATATTATTTCCCGACGCAGTCCAAACACTGTTGAGGGTGCTTCCATCCCAACTTAGTCCGGTGCCGTTGATAAACAGAGAAGATGCAGGAGAAACGCTGAGATAACCTTCGTTGTTAACACTGAGAAAACCGTTTGTGTAGTTTTGGAATCGCACTGTCCCTGTGGTGTGAAGCTGGGCAGTCATGCTTGTTGTTCCTAACCCGAGGTTCGATTCAATATAGGTGTTACCGGAAAAGTACCCCGCCCAGTTTTCGGAACCACCATAGGCAATGCCGTGTATACCGTAATTAATACCAGGGCCAGAGGCATGACCAACCACTGCATGTTTTCGTTCCGCATTAAAATTGTCAAAATTTCCAAAGACACCAATTCTCGTACCCGTTCCTTCGAGGAAGCTGGTACCAACTACTCCGTAACGAGCACCAATACCAACCACACCCATCCCTTTTCCTGCTACGTTATCGCACATACCGACCAATCCCATATCTTCATCGGCAACACTTCCGTTGTAAAAAAAGCCGGATGCGCCTAAATTTTCTCCATCTCCTTCAGTGGTATCTGCAACTGTAAATCGATAATCGGGAGTGGTGATTCCAATCCCCACATTACCATTTTCCTGAACAGTCATTTTCACATTGGTTGAAGAAGGATCTCCCAACCCAATACCCAGTTTATTAGCACCGAATGTCCATGCTGAATTGGAGGCAACAAAAAACACATTGGCACCTGATGCTTCAATATTTCTTAAGCGAAACACTGCATCGTAAGTACCACTGCCTTCTACGTGAAGTTTGGCATTGGTTGGTGTGGCTGTTCCTATTCCCACATATCCTGAATTATTGTTATAAATATTATTTCCCGACGCAGTCCAAACACTGTTGAGGGTGCTTCCACTCCAACTCAATCCTGTACCTGCATTAAACAAAGAGGAAGCTGTGCTTACTCCAAGATTTCCTAAATTATCAACATATAGAAAGCCATTCATGTAATTCGAAAAACGAACCGTGCCATTAGTGTGCAGTTGTGCTGTCGGACTAATGACTCCCAGACCTAGGTTTGTTTGGATATAGGTGTCACCAGCAAAATAACCGGCCCAGTTTTCGGAACCACCACTCGCTGTACCATAAACTCCGTAGTTAGTACCTAAGCCCTCGGCACTACCTCTTACGCCAATCTTTGAATCGGCATTTGCGTTGGCATATCCCAAAACTCCAATTCTATCACCACTGCCTTCTATTAGTGAGCTACCCATAACACCAACCCATCCACCATCACCGGATACTCCAATACCGTTTGCGGCAACACTGTTAGACGTTCCTACTATTCCTGTTGCATCGTAGGCAGTGGTGTTTTGATTAACAAAAATACCGACATAGTTTTCATGATTACCCAATACTGATAGTGGAGCAGTGGGGGTATTAATTCCTATTCCAAGATATCCATTTACATTATCCCAAAACAAATTACTATTTGAGCTTAATGTATTACTGTTGTTCCAAAAAGCTACTTCGGTGGCATTTCCGGAGCCTTGCACAAAATTAAGGTCGTTTGTTACTGTTAATCGAACCCATTCGCTACCCGTCCAGAAATAGTATCCTTTACCAGTTGTGATATTTGTATTGTAAACTAATAAACTCTCTACAGGAGAATCAATGGGAGTAGAGTTTGAAAGGTTAGAAATGGATATTCTGGGAATTAGAAGTCCTGTATTATCCGAACTAATGTCGAGCATAGCTGAGCTATGTGCAGATGCATTTGTTTTGTTTATAGCAACACCTTGCGAATGTATATAATTGCTGCATAAAGCAAAAATGACTATTATCACTAATCTAAAAGTATTGGTTGTTTTCATAATTGAATATTAATTTATTGTAGCAAATATATTGAAAAAATCAATATAATGCAAATCAAATGTTTAGATTTTACTATTAATCAATACGAATAGCGGTAATGCTTGCATTTTTTATGTATGCAGTATAACCACCATATGAATAATATTGCAATGCTATTGTATTTGTTGCTGATAGGGTAATGACTTTGGTTAAAGTATAAGGGGCATATTCTCCAGGATAATTGTAGTTCCAACCTTCTCCCAATGATGTTGATGTTGTAGAATTGTAAAATCTATAAGCAGTGCCATCGTCGTAATAATTATGAGTTAATTCACAACTAAACGTCACAAAATAAGTTCCGGCAGGCAAACTTAAGCTTGCTTTAGTTTGATAGCTTGAAGATGTTGTTGTGCTTACAGCTTCACTTTGATTGTAATAGGTGCAGCCTTTTAGCCCACCTCCTGTAATGTTAACATCACCTTCAACATGTAGTTTTTCGGTTGGAGCTGTTGTGCCAATACCTACATTGCCGCCACTCGGGTTTAAGGAAAGATTAGACTGAGCCGTTCCAATATCGGTAGAACGAATATATCCACAACGTGTTTCGGTATCGGCTCCCATATACAATGCGTGGTCACTGTCACGTATCATAATTGCATGAGTCCCCCACTCATTTGCATTTGCATCACCTTCATGCTGGATTTGAAGTTTACCATATGCAGGGCTGGCAGTAGCAATACCTACATTCCCATTACTGTTTAGCACCGTAACACGGGTATTTCCCGATGTTTGCAATTGCAAATCTTCGTTGTAGGAACCAATCAAACCTTCGTCAACAGTAATGCCTTTATTGAAATAGTATCGTGGTCTGTCGGTAGAGAAGTGAGACCAGTCAGCGTTTTGAGGACCAAAATCGGTGTAGCCGTAATTGGTTTGCAGTCGTATGGAATTGCTGCCGCCTTCGGCAATTCGGGTGTTAACATCGTTAATATCGAGGTAACCGGCTTCTCCGTGACCAATTTTTACCTTACCGGCAACATAGAGGTTATAGGTTTGCCCGGTTCGGGGCAAATACAATCCATATGAAGCAAATTCTGCTACACCGTCGATGTTTTCGGAGCGGAATTTCACACGGTTGCTGTTTGAATACATTTCGGTTTGAGCATTATCGCCAACGCGTATTCTGCCGGCAATACTTAAATTTCCGCCACCACTAATACTGGCCACATTCGTAAGGTTGCGCCTAAACACCCACCCTCGGGCTGTATTGTCGTTCATAGTAAAATAGGTAGCCCAGTCGGAAGTTACATAACCATGTGTGCCAAATGTGCCTGTGCCTGCAAACATAATACCGTAGGTAGGAGCTCCCGCAGTGGGTCCATTGTAGAGAGAAATTCCATATCCGGTAGAGTTTGAAGTGTTTTGTATTCCAAATGTTTGCGAACGCAAATCGGTGGTAAAACGTCCGTTTCCGGTAACATCGAGCTTATAAGATGCAGCCGTATTGCCTATCCCAACATTACCACCTCCATAGGCCATGTATATACTATTGGCCTCATAATACTGCAGATACAAATCACCGGGATTGGCATCTCCGTCATTTTTACCGCGGATATGTCGTGCCGAAAGGCTTCCGTTGCTTGTTCCACCTACATTCAAATAGGTTGTTGAAGCACTGCTCCCCTGTATTGTAAAAAGATGAGAAGGGGCAGAGGTGCCAATACCAACAGCAGTTCCATTATCGTATATTTGAGAATTGCCAAGGGTATTTCCATTGGGAGTCCATTTCGACACATAATTGGTTGTTCCGCTACCGCTTACCAAGCCGGAGCCTGCTGCTGAAGCTGCCGAAAGATTCCCGCTGGCATCGGCATAAACAATTCTGGAACCTGTTCCTGCCAGAGTTTGAAAACGCACCCCACCGGTTGTATGAAGTTGTGTTGACGGCGCAGTGGTTCCAATGCCCACATATCCCGAAGGGTCAATCCTCATGCGTTCGGTTCCATTGTTGCTGGTAAAAGTCATATATCCACCGGTAGTGCTACTTCCCCTGTAAAACTCGATAGAACTGTTTAACTGACCGTAGAATGTGTTTTCGATAGAAAACATTTTACCGCCGTAGCTGGTATTTTGAGTTTCCCAAGCCCTAACACCCAGAAAAGTGCCTGAGCCTGTACTGTTCCCTTCCGATTGGCGGGCAAACACAGTGCGCAGAGCACCTCCTGCGGTTGTACCGCCATTATCGATATTGGCTGCCGGACTGGTGGTTCCAATACCTAAATTTGTGCTAATATATGTGTTCCCCATAAAATATCCGGCCCAGTTTTCAGAACCACCATAGGCAATGCCATAGATTCCATAGTTGATACCCGGTCCTGAGGCGTGGCCGGTAACCGCATATTTTTGGTCGGCATCTAAATCTTCGAGTTGCCCAAAAACACCCACGCGCCAACCTGATCCTTCCTGAAAACTTCTGCCGATTACACCACATCGCCCACCCAATCCAGCGACACCGACACCTTGATCTGGCTGATTATCGCATATACCCGTAACTCCGATGCCCCATTCGTCAATGCTTTTGTTGATGAAAACGCCGGTGGCTTCAAAAAGGACTGCTGGAACACCAGTGCTGTCAACTACTGTAAATCGATAGTCTGGGCTTGTGGTTCCAATCCCCACGTTGGTGCCGTTATCAAAAATCAGAGAGTTCCCCAGTGAATTTGCTCCCGTAAATTTCGAAACATAATTCTGTGTCCCCGTTACGTCAAGCCCGGTACTAATCTTGGTCCACACTGTTCCGTTATAAAAGTAGAAACCGGGTTGATTATCGGTTTGATAAATCAATAATCCGGAGGCAGGAGAGGCCAGATTTCCCCGTTGGGCTAATGTCATACGAGGTATTAATATACCACCCGATGTTGACTGCACATCAAGCATTGCCGAAGAATCGGCAGGATTTCCGCTTGTATTAATGGCTACGCCCTGCGAAAACAGGGGTGTGGAAATGAGCCCAACGAATATAAGGCTGATGGCTAACAGTAGAATATTTTTCATATTCAGGCTTATTTAAAGATTAAAACCGAACTATATTGATCGCTAATGCTTGTCTATTTTGAACGTTTTGATAAAGTCCCCGCAAATAACACGAACGGTGTACATGGCCGGACTAACATCCGACAGGTTTACCTCCTGCTGAAACATTCCGAAGGTGTTTTCGGTGCGATTTGTCCATAGCATTTTTCCCAGCATATCGTACACCTGTATTGTGGTGGTTTCGCAATCAAGATTTTCGCCTTTTACATAAAAGAAATCATGGAACGGATTCGGGTAAACCATAATTACTGGAGAGGACTCTTCGTAGCAATAGGCGGTAACAATATTGCTATACTTAAAGCTTCCATCAATATCAACCAGTTTCAGCCGGTAATATTTGGCCACCGGTTGATTTTTACTGTCGGTAAACCGATAGTCGAGTACTGCATTGCTGTTTCCTGCTCCTGCCACGAAGCCTATTTTTTCGAAATTAATTCCATCGAGCGATTTCTCGATATCGAAACCATAACTATTGATTTCGGAAGCGGTTTGCCAGAGCAAATCCACCCCGTTGCCATTACAAATTGAGGCAAAACTCAACAGTTCGATGGGTAATGGGTCTATATTGTTTTTAGAACCGAAGGTGACGAATTTTGAACCTTTGGCTGAAAAAGGAATGGGTCCCGAAGATATTACTCCTTCGTCGTGCGAAAAACTGGCCAGCCCACCCATGTCAATCCACATCCCGTCGAAATAGGCCAGCGAAAGGTCGGCAGGGTCGTAATTGGCATCGTTGCCGTCGCAAAGACTGTGAACACAAATTTCGCCCACCCCGTGCGCATTGTTCTTCCAATGCAGGGTAACACTGGTAAGATCCTGCGATGAGTTTATCACCCAATATTCACGATCACTCACGTGATGCAGGCTTTCGTCCATATTGCCGCCATGTTCCCACCAGTCGGGCATTCCGGTGTTATCGAAATAGTATTGAATGGTTACCGAAGTCGATACAGATGGAGTTATGTCAACCGGAGCCCAGATTACATAATCTTCTGGAGTTAAGTCTCCGTCGAGGTCGCGCGAATTAATATTACCCAGGGGGAACGAAAATGCGGTAGCTCCGTCTTTTTGAACAGCTCCGTCGATAAATGCAGAACTACTGCCGGCACCACAACTTGATCCGGCCAGAAATATCAGTTTATTGCCATTTCCGTTTACAATCCCATCTGTCAACGTAAGACTGCCGGCAATACTCATATCGTCGTTAATTACAATGGCATAGTTTCCTGCGGAATTGTTATTAAAAGTAACATGCCGAAACTGGCTTCCCCCGCTGGTAATTATTTGTTGTGTACTACCATTGAAGATTACCGAACTATTGGGACCACTGTTGAAAACTGCGGGTGCCGTATTTGTCCAGTTTCCCGCAATGCTGAGGTCTGTATTGTAGTAGAACAAGGCTCCACTACCTGTGTTTATCAAATTATTGAATTTGACATAGGTTCCATCGGGAACATGCACCTTTGCGCTGGTGTTGTTGATAGTTTGGGCTGCAAGAGAGCCACAGACGATCATGAAAGCAATTGCAATAAAAACATTTTTCATATCAGTTACTTTATAGGTATTTCTTATCATAAATTATTTGAACTTAAAAAATTGAAACTAATGACCCTAATATACCTCTCCCTTTTTAAACATTACCCATGCTTTAGCCCCAGCAGTACCTTGTTAGGAGAGAAAAACTCCAAAATCGCCAGAACCTCCATTGCTACCACTATCATAAGCCTGTCCGCTGGTGGATGATACTCTTGCAAAATTACCTCTAGTAACAGCAGAGTTGACAACCACTTCGGTGATACCTGCTACTGCAATACGTATTGGTTGACCGGCTGCTGTGGTTGTGTTTACGGCAATTCCTATCACATTTTCGCTGGCGGAACCTGCCTTTACAACGCGAAGGTCAGTGGCACTCGAAGGCATAACAATACTACCAGCCTCAATAGCTGCATCAGAAGTAAGTGTAATGCAAAATGCATTTTGATTGACGTTAATATTCCCCGCAACATCAAGTTTTTCTTGTGGGCTTGTAGTTCCAATTCCAATATTGCCGCCACTGCCGATACGCATTTTTTCAGACAGATTTGAATCGCCGGACCCGGTTGCTGTAGTCTCCTGTGTATAAAAAGCCAATTCTGTGCCCTGCGATAATGCAGAACAGCAAATATTGGTTCTAATTGCCGATATTTTTGCTCCCGTAAAATTGCTTACGACATCTCGATATCCTGCAAACCGGATTGCCAATTCTGGTTGTGCCCCTGACCCATCCCAACCAAGCCTATCGTTGTGATTACCAATCATAATACCATCTCCATTTCCAGATCCAACATGAAGCTTATAGGCTGGGATCGTAGTTCCTACTCCAACATTTCCATCAGGATTAATGTACATTCTTTCGTTATATCCGGATACATTGTTAATGTCACCAACTCCTGCATTATTGTAGGTTTGAAAACTTAAGGCGGGGGCACGAAGCGTAATTTGGTCAACTCCTGCACCATTGACAGGATCGTTTGCGTGAAACAAAATCAGCTCTGTTTTTTCGTTAGCAGCCCCCTGACCAGACGGAACAGTACGTGCCGTAATTACCGGGGCCGGATCACCAGTGGGTGCTGTAAAAGTGTAGGTGGCAGCATTGGCAGTACCGCTGATCCATAGATTTGCACTTTGCGCAGATGTATATTGATTTTGTATGTAGTTGCCACTACCAGATGCAACCGCGTAATAACTCCCATGCTGTCCATCAAGCAAATCAGCATTGAGGTTTGAAACCATAGTAGTATTTCCAACTGAATAAAATTGACCGGTAACATTAAAACCACCTTGAACATTCAGGTAATCCCATACTTTGATTTCACGCCCGCGCCCACTGTTACCAGCAATGTTATTCCCAACAATCATTAAAGCCTTGTAACTTCCATTATCGCTGATGATGTGGCCATAGGTAGCGCCCCCGTCAGACCAGTTATTTGCACTAATTCGGAGCCCGCCAGCATTACCCGACATATCCAGAGTACGATTTGAACCCGTAAATGTTCCATAAAGATATGCGCCACCGTCTTTAATTTGAATATTGCCTGCTCCTGATGTAGGATATCCGGGTTGCAAAATCATCCCTCCGGCAGGCTGAATATACAAATCGTTTGTACCACGAATGAATTGTGCGGTTCCGGCCCAAATTTCCAAATATCTGGTGTCAACATACGAAGGGTCGTTAAATCGGGATATTCCAAGGATATCAAGTTTTTGAGCGGGGTTTGTTTTTCCAATACCCACGTTCCCCGATGCATCAATCCTTAATCTTTCAGTGTCGTTGTTGGTAGATATAGAAATAAAACCTCCAGTAGTACTTCCTCCTCTGTGGAATCGGATAAATGCATTGTCGGTTGTTCCGCTATAGGCTAAACCAAATTTTGAAGTAATATCACCGCTGTTGTTGGTTGTTACGCCTTTTTTGTTTACAATCCAAAAATTGACGTCGCCAATGGCTCTGCCCAATACTGTTTCTAACGCACCCGCTGTTGCCGATGGGTTGATTATGTGCAGTGTAGCCGAGGGAGATGCAGTTCCAATACCCACATTGGTTCCGTTATCAAAGATTTGAGAAATTCCTTGTGTATTGGTACCTGTCCATTTAGCAACATAGTTGGTCGTACCTGTGCCCGAAATCAGGCCAAATCCTGCCGCAGTATTTGTTGAAAGAACACCCGTTGCATCGGCCACCACAATACGGGTACCCGTACCTGCCAATGCGCTGAACCGATTGGTGCCTGTAGTGTATAATGTAGCAATATTACTTGTACTTGCCGGATCTAAATAGTACCCGGTGTTGTCGCGATCATAAAATATGCTTGCACGGACATCGTTTAAAATGCTGACTGAACGTGGTTGTAGATAAAAACCGGTATTTGCGGCATCATAAAAAATATTAGCCCTAAAATCATTGGTGATACTGGTGCTTGCCGGATCGATATAATAACTGGTATTTCCTAAATCATAGAAAATATTGGCACGCATGTCGTTTGTGACACTGGTACTTGCAGGGTCAATGAAAAAACTAGTGTTGCTTTGATCATATAAAATACTGACCGCAGCAGCCCCATTCACATGAAGGGGAAACGATGGTGATGAAGTGCCAATTCCTACATTCGCTGTATTATTATTGTAAATATTATTTCCGTTAACCGACCACACACTGTTTAGTGTGCTGCCAGCCCAGCTTAAACCGTTGCCTGCTGTAAAAAGGGATGAAGCGGCCGAAACTCCCAGGTTTCCATTGGCATCAACGCGCAGAAAACCATTGGTGTAATTGGCAAATCGAACGGTTCCTGTGGTGTGTAACTGAGCAGTGGGTGATGAAACACCAATACCGGTGTTGCCCGAAATGTAGAAAAGGCCATTAAAATATCCTGCCCATCCTCCTGCACTAACGCCATATACCCCATAAATTCCACCTGTACCATAAACTCCATAGCTCCCACCATCTCCGTAAACTCCATAAGCTCCTCCGGACCCATATAAACCATAGTTACCGCTACCATATACGCCATAAGTGCCGCTACCATATAGACCCCTGTTGTTTCCGGCATCAGCAATTACTGCCGCAGTGGTGCCATTTGTAAAATACCCGGTGCCTGTAACATGTAACTTATACGAAGGGGATGTGGTTCCAATCCCCACATTGGTTCCATTATCAAAAATCTGAGAGTTCCCCAAAGAATTTGCCCCAGTAAACTTGGAAACATAATTCTGTGTCCCCGTAACATCAAGCCCGGTGCTGATCTTGGTCCACACGGTTCCATTAAAAAAATAGAATCCTGGTTGGTTATCAGTCTGATAAATTAATAAACCATTGGCCGGAGCAACCAGATTCCCCCGTTGAACAAAGCTCAGCCGGGGTATCAACATCCCCCCCGACGTTGATTGTACATCGAGCATGGCGGAAGCATCGGCCGGATTACCACTTGTGTTGATGGCTACACCCTGCGAAAAAGCTGTTGTGGAAAAGATTCCCGTTACAACCAGCGATATGAAGAGAATTCGGTAGAAGTTTCTCATGAGCAAAATTTTAGTTAACTACCAAAGTTAATACATTAAATCTCTGAATAAACTGTAATAAGGCTTAAATATACAAATGAAAAACGCATTTAATAGTAAAACCTGATTGCATATCATTGATTAATTGTAATTTTTAAATGAATTGACCTTTTAATTTGTGGGTTTTAACCGGATGTTTATTTTAAAACCATTGTAAAATCAGGCATTACCCTATAACAAATACAAAAAACAGAGTTAATGTTTGCTGTTTTTTGAGGAGCACATTTTTAAAATCTTAGCAGTAAGCCAATTTATGACTGATTCAACAATGTAATATTATAAATACAAAGTGCGTATATTAGAGAATTTGACATTTAGAAATGAGTCCTGCAAATTGGATGCCGATTAGCGAAGCAATTTTCGCAACATTTTGCTGCACTGATAGCAATTTTGATGCTCTGGTTAATGCTTTCTAAAGCAACAATAACATGTTTTACACCCAATTACTCAACACTTTTTCAGCAATATCCTTTCATTATACCAGAAGTTTACTCAACTTCATCGCCCGAATTTATTTTGGAATAGTATTTTTAGAAGCAATGGAAATGTTTAGTTTTGTTGGTTATTTGGCTTACTTATCTGCAAAACATTTGTAGCTGGGGAGTCGAAGTTTTAAAAATTATTTTGATTTGACAGAATCTCTTAAACAAAAGGCAATTGCCGGAACTAAATGGAAAACCTCATTAAATATTGGCAGGTATTTAATGAGTTTTGCACTTTCAATTATTTTAGCCCGATTACTTGAAGTTAGAGAGTTCGGTCTGATTGGAATGGTTGCTATTCTTTCGGTCATTGCGCAAATATTTATTGACTCAGGTTTATCACAAGCGGTAATACGACAAAAAGAAATAGGAGAAAAAGACTACGACACCGTATTTTATTTCAATATTGCCATCAGTGGTTTATTTTACATCTTATTCTTTTTTACAGCCCCCCTGGTTGCACAATTTTACAATGAACCAATTCTGATACCAGTTACAAGATGGATTACTTTGGTTTTTTTAATCAACTCTTTTGGTACTATACAAAATTCGATATTGGTTAGAGAGATTAAATTTAAACAACAGGCATTATGTAATTTTGCCGGACTGGGTGTGTCGGTAATTATAGCTGCAATTATGGCTTTAAAAGGTTTTGGGGTATATAGCATTGTAGCCCAAGCATTATCGCAGGCACTGATAACCAATTCTCTTTTTTGGATAACTTCCGATTGGAGACCAAAACACCGTTTTAGCACCGAAAGCTTTAAAAAGTTATGGGCTTTTGCTTCCAATATTTTAGCAACCAACATTGTGGTAAGAATCATCGAGAATATTGACAAAGTGCTAATTGCCAAAGTTTTTTCAGCTACTCAACTGGGTTATTATGTTAAAGCAAGGAGTTCAACCGATGCCAATCAGATAATATTTACCGAAACATTAAACGCCACATCTTTTGCTGTAATGGTAAAAGGGAATCGCAGCAAAGAAGAACTAAAACGGTATCACATGTTATTTTTTACTGTGGGTACCTATGTGTTTGTTCCCATTGTATTTGGTTTTATGGCAATTGCTGAAGCTTTTATTGTTGTTCTTTATTCAGCCAAATGGTTACCATCGGTTCCGATTGCTCAAATAATAGCTCTAATAGGGATCTCATATTTTTTAGACGCCTTGTTTTTGCAAACGGTAATGGTTGAAGGCAAAGGACGATTGTACTTCTGGCTTAAGTCCGGAAAAAAATTGCTGACACTTTTGTCAATACCTGTTGGTGTTTTCATGGGTTTCTACCCTTTTATATGGAGCTTGGTTGTAATTAATTTTGTTGGACTAATCCTGAATTTTATTTTTGTGGGCAAAATGCTAAATATTCCATGGTATATGTACCTCAAGTTTTTATTTAAACCGTTTTTATTGGGTGGAATCATGGGGGGGCTGGTGTATTTAATTTCATTATTGCCCATGGCTCATTATTCCATCACATTAGTCCTGCAACTTTTCGCGGGATTTGTGATTTATATTACACTATCTAAAATATTTAAAATTAAAGAGTATTTTTATGTTAAAGATATTGTGATTGAACAAACGACAAAAATTAAGTTTATTCAGAGAATAATTAGGAAAATTTTATAAGATAAAAAAATGCTTTTTAATAGTATAGATTTTGCCATATTCTTGCCAATAGTTTTTGTTTTATATTGGTTTGTTACCACCAAAAGCCTGAAGCTGCAAAATATACTAATCGTTGTTGCCAGTTATGTTTTTTACGGCTGGTGGGATTGGCGGTTTTTATCGTTGTTGCTCTTTAGTACGTTGGTTGATTATGTTATTGGCAGGCTACAAATCAGAGAACAAAATGAAGAGTACTTTTTAAATGAGAATGCTTTCCAACAACTTGTAAAACAAAGATATTCAGGTGTTGTATTTCTTGATTTTAGCAATTTTTATTTACCGGACTCTTGTTACAAAGACTATCGGCATCTTAATTATTATGGGTCTTTGGTTTTTTCAAAAAAGTTTAATAACTTTATATCTGATAGTTTAATTAATTAGCGTTATTATGATTCCTGTAACAAAATCTTTTATACCCCCAATCGAAGAATATGCTGCTATTGTTAAAAGAGCATTCGAAAATGGCTGGTTAACAAATCGGGGTGAGCTAATAATTGAACTAGAGCACAAAATTAAAGAGTATTTACAAACTGATAATATTCTTATTACAAACAATGGAACCATTGCGTTGCAAATAGCAATAAAGCTATTAGGGAGTGGGGGGGAAATTATTACTACACCCTTTAGTTATATTGCCACTACATCTGCCATAATATGGGAAAACTGTACCCCAGTTTTTGTGGATATCCACCCCGATTATTTAACAATCGACGAAACAAAAATTGAGGAAGCAATTACTCCGAAAACCACCTGTATTTTAGCAACTCATGTTTACGGGAACCCATGCAATGTGGAAGTTATTGAGAAAATTGCACAGAAACATGGTTTGTATGTTATTTACGATGCCGCTCACTGTTTTGGGGTGAAATACAAAAATGTGAGTGTTTTTAATTTTGGTGATATAAGCATAAGCAGTTTTCATGCAACCAAGTTGTTTCATACAGGCGAAGGCGGCGCAATATTTTGCAATATTAAAGAACTCGGGCATAAAATCTATTATAGTCATAATTTCGGGCATAATGGCCCCTTAGAATTCCACGGATTAGGTATAAATGCAAAGAACTCTGAATTAAATGCTGCCATGGGTTTGGCGGTTTTGCCATATATTAATGATATAATCAATGAAAGAAAACGGGTTTGCACCAATTATGATACGCATTTGGATTTGAGTAAGGTAAAAAAACTGAAGCTTAGAGAAAACACCGAGTGGAATTATATATATTATCCAATTATTTTTGACTCGGAGGAGCTGCTGCTACAGGCTGAAAAATTACTGAAAAAGAATGACATTTTTCCCAGAAGGTATTTCTATCCATCTTTGAATACAATAGAATTTACTAAGGGTAAAATAATGAAAATTTCCGAAAGGATTTCTTGTAGAGTTCTGTGTTTACCACTGTATTATGATATGGCGTTTAAAGATCAACTAGTTATTTGTAATTTAATTAATACAGTATGTTAGTAATTGGTGCAAAAGGCTTTGCTACAGAGTTATTGGATGTGATTATTGATAATGGGATGCAGAATAATCTATGTTTTTATGATGATATAAACAAAAACAAAGAAGGCTATGTTTTTAATAAATACCCAATAATTAACAGCGAAGAGAAAGCTACTGAATACTTTAAAAACACAGACACGCAATTTTGCTTAGGTATTGGAAACCCTCAAATAAGGAATGCACTATCAGAAAAATTCATAAAAATGGGGGGCGAATTAACCTCCGTTATTAGTCTATATGCTAAAATAAGTAATAATGGCTCTGTAATTGGACAGGGAGCAACAGTACTTCATTATTGTACCATTGCATCAAATGTACAAATTGGTAAAGCCCCCTTAATATATCACAATGTGCAAATTACGCACGATTGTATAATTGGAGATTATGCAGAATTGTCTCCAGGAGCTATAATCTTAGGAAGAGTAAAAGTCGGGAATAATGTGCATATTGGGGCAAATGCTACCATATTGCCAAACATTGAAATAGGGAATTATTGCATAATTGGTGCCGGAGCAGTTGTAACCAAAAATGTTCCTGATAATTCTGTGGTTGCAGGAGTTCCCGCAGTACCCTTGAGCCGATGAGTAATATGAGAAAAATAGTAATGATAGGTAAGCAATACGACACCTTATTTCTGGAGTTAGCTAAAGAATATCGTTTTGCTGCCGACAAAATCTTATTGGTGTCAAGATATAGAGGCACTATGTCCGACTATTCTGATGAACATATATCATATGTTCCAACAATTGAACATGAGGGGATATTATTTAGAATTAACATGAGTATTCTTATTAGAATTCTTAAAATATTTCTTTTCCCTTATCGTTTAATAAAGAATAATAAAAAGGTTTATGGCATAATAGACCCCATAATACAAGCACTTAGTGTGTCAAAATATGTTAACAAACTTAATGATGTTTATTTTGTTTCAGCCCATAGTATTTTTACTTATGGATTATCAAGTATTCTGTGCAAGAAACATATCCGAGTTTTACGCCCTTGGGGTGGAGATGTGTATCAAACGCCCTTTAATTCAGGATTGCATTATAAATTAATAAAGTATGTTTTAAAAAAAGCTGATATTGTTGATGCTTCTACTCCCACATTGTACGATTATTTAAAATTGGAATTTGATCTAAAGAATAACCTCGTTTTAAATGAAGCTCGTAGTTACATGGGGCAAGCAGAAGTAATATCAGTAAAAAATAAGTACTCAAAAGAAACGGTTCGCGAAGAACTTAATTTGCCAAAAGATAAAATAATTATTGCTAATTGCAGAAGATTCAAAGAAAAATGGGGATCCGAAGAAGTATTTAAGGCTTTCAATATTTTGGCAGAAAAACACGATAATTTACATTTCATCTTGTTAAGTGGAACAAACTCCGAAGAAAAAATCTCTATGAAAAAAGAAATACTGAAGCAAAATAATTTAATATCAAGATTTACTATTTACGAAAACAATGTAGATTTAGAAATGTATGCAAAAATTATTTATAGCTCAGACATCTTTTTCTCACTAATGCATAATGCCGACTTAAGATCTGCTAGTATTTTAACTGGAATGCATTGCGAAAGTCTGCCCATTATTAGTGATATGCCCGAGTACAGAGAAATGATCCGTAGCGGCGCAAGTATTCAGTTAGTGCCTTTTAATGATATGGAAGAAATTGTTAAAGGATGCGAACGATATTTGGAAGATAATACACTTAAAAAACAAACATTAGCTGCAAATAGTAATTATATTTTAGGGATAATTACAGGGAAAGAACCATTTGCAGATTTGATAAAAAGAGTAGATGAATTGAAAATTCAATGTTCTCACAATATATAGAAAACCATTTAACAGTTTGCTATAGATGAATAATATTTTGAAAAGAGGTTTAAATAAATCGGAACGCTTGTTAATAGATTCCCTATTCAGAATCAAATGTGAAAATTTACTTGTCAAAAATAAAAAAGGAGCTAAAATATTGTGTTATCATGGGTTGGATTTAATCGAAAACAAACGATTAAATATGCGGTTCTATTCTGTAGAAAGCTTAGAAAAGCATTTTTACTATTTTAGAAAATATTTTAATCCCATTTCTGTAGGCGATTTTTTTAATAATAAATTCGATAGTTCAAGGTTTAATATTGCAATAACTTTCGATGATGGGTATAAAAATAATTTTAAATATTTAATTCCTCTGGCCGAAAAATATAAGATTCCTGTTTCAATTTATATTACTGGAATAAACAATAGTGATTATGATTTTCTGTGGTCAGATTTTGCGGATATTGTTTCACTATATAGTAGTAAAAATCAAATTTCAATAGCAGGAAAAGAATTTTTCAAAAAAAGAAACAAATACCTTGATGAAAATGGGATGAGCATAAAAGGCTTTATAAAACTAAAAGGTGATTTCGAAACAAAAAAGGAATTTATTAATTGTTTTCCTGATTTTAAAGAAATGTGTAACAAATATTCTCTTGACGATTATTGGCAATTAATGTCGGACGAAGAGATAAAAAATGCTTCAAAGTCAGAATTTATAACCATCGGATCTCATGCTTTTTTTCACAACAACCTTGATAATATTCCAATTAACGATGCTGTTAATGAAATGCGTTCCTCAAAAAACTATTTAGAGGGTTTGATTCAGAAGTCTGTTGAGGAAATAGCTTATCCCGATGGAGCATATTCACGAGATATTATTTCAGAAGCTGAACAGATCGGTTTTGTGCGTCAACTGGCGGTCGCATATAAGCATCACGAGGATATTAATGACAACAGAATTCAAGATAGATTCGGAATGTATCCGGTTTATTCCAATAATTGTCAAATTTTTCAAATAGTAAAATAATATGAATTATACATTCAAAATAGTGGGCAAAGAAATTGTACCTGAGTTTACTTTGGTTTTTAATAAAAATAAACAAAAAAAAATTAACCCCGGTTATTTTTTAAAAAAATTTTCTTCTCCCACTGAATTGGAATATGTTGGTTCGGTAGCTTACGATGAGTACGGCAAATTGGTATCCCATATTTGCACAATTCCGATAAAACTTTATTATAAAGGAAATATTATTAACGCGGGCTTTGCTGCTGATAATCTTACAGATATTAATCACAGGCGGAATGGGCTGTTCAGAAAAACGACGGAGTTAATGATTGACCATTTAAGAAATGAAGGAATTATGAAGCTATTGTTTTCATTACCAAACCCGCCTAACTTTATTGGGTTTGTTGAACATCTCAACTATACACATGTTGATGATTTTCTCAGCTTTGATTTGAATACAAAATGTATTTTACCAATTGTGAAATTATTTAATAAATTTAAATTGTTTAAAGTAAGACATCTGTATTTTAAGTTTATTATATTTTTGCTTGGTGTAAAAAAGAAAGGGTACATGAGCAACTCATTAATTGATGACGGTCAGGCGTCTTTTGTTCATGACGAAGTGTTTTTTAGATACAAAAAATATGATAATAAGTATCTTATAAAAATTCGAGAAAACACAATTTGGTTTAAAATCGAGGATGGTATGGTAATTGGAGATTTTAATTACAAGGATGACAAAGACTTTACTATTGCCCTTAAGAAGTTTTGTTACATGTCCGGAATTCATAAAGTTTTGTTTAGAGTGTGTTCCGAAACAAAACAATATAGGTTTTTAAATTCATTCTTGAATGTAACCTCGAAATCGCCAATTTGTATGATAAATATTTCTAATGAAGACATTGATTTAAGTAAAATAAAACTTGTTTTTGCAGATAGCAATACATTTTAAAACACTTATTAAATGATAAACATCCTATACATATGCACTCCTAACTCGATTCATGATTTAAAGTGGATGAGTTATTTTTCATCGCAAAAGGATAAGTATAGGGTTTTTGCGGTGGGTGAAACGAACATATATTTAACTCTTAAAGAGTTAGTCGATTTGGAGTCAATGGGAATTCATGTTTTGAAAGCAATTAATGGTTTTTCGTTGTTAAATATTTATTCAACAACGTTAACCATTTTGAGATTACGACAATATATTGCGAAATACAGAATTGATATTGTACATGCATTTGTGGCAACGCCATTTGCTTTATGGTTAAACTTTTTGGGGACTAAGTATGTAATAACTACAAGGGGGACAGATGTTTTAATTACTTTACCTAATCTAAAAAGCAAGAAGGTTTTTAATATTAAAGATAAAATTCTTTTTCTACTTTTTAAACGTTCTTTTAAAAACGCATCTTTAGTTACATGTACTTCGATGTCTCAGATTGAATCGGTTAGAAGAATGTTTAAAGTGAAACATCTTGAGTTAATTAGGACGGGAGTTAATGTTCACGAAATTAACAGTTTGACATATTGTAGTGGTTATTTGCCAAATCAAAAATATGTTCTATTTCCGCGTTATTTGAATAATCCCAATTACAATGTAGAACTGCAGATTGAGAGTATAAAAAAACTGCCTAAAGTAATAATTGAAGATTATATTTTTATCTTTATTAAGAAAGATGGTTACATGGATGACTTTTCTAAAAAAATTCAATTTGAATTAGAAAGCCTCAAATCGAAAATTAGCTTAAAATATTTGGTTTTTGATTATTTAGGACAAGCAGATTTGTGGTCATTATACAAGAATGCATCTTTAGTTGTTATGACTCCTTTAAGTGATGGTACCCCTAATTCGGCTCTTGAAACAATGTCTGCAAAATGCCCACTTATTCTTCCAAATCTGAAATACGATGATGATTTGTTTAATGAAACATGTATAAAATTAGAAACCTACGATTCAAGTGAACTGGCGAGGAATATCGAAAGGGCATTGTACGAATACCCTGAAAATTATATTTTTAAAGCTTATGATAATGTACAAAATTATGGTAATAGATTAGTGGAAATGACAAGATTATCAAAACATTATGACGAAATTTTAAAATTTTAATTTATGCTAAAGCGGATAATACTTTATTTTCAGTATCAATTCTTGAAATTTATTAAGCCAGAGTTGATAGGTAATCCTAATCGATTAAGAGGATGTGTAAGTGGTAGTTTTAATGTAAGTAATATGACCCATGTTTCGTTTAAAAACGAAAACTTAAAAATTGGCAAAAATGTTTTTATTGGTCACTTTAATTACATTGATGCCTTCAATGCAAAATTGGAAATTGGAGACAATGTTCAGATAACTAATTATTGCCAATTATTAACGCATTCAACCCATAATACACTCAGATTTAACTTAACTAATATAAATGATGTAAACATTTTAAAGAATATCAATAAAATTGGCGAGTTAATTATTGGTGAAAACACATATATTGGTCCTCATACAGTTATAATGCCCAACACAAAAGTTGGTAAAAATTGTATTGTTTCGGCTTATTCTTTTGTACATGGTGATTTCCCTGATTTTTCGATAATTCGTGGAATACCTGCAAAAATAATTGGGGACACTAGAAAAATTGACTCTGACTTGCTAGAAAAATACCCTGAATTATCAATAATATAATTTAACATGAAAATTGTAAAATCCCTTGCAGAATTAAATGTTGAAGAAAAATCATTCCCAATTTTTTTTTGGGAATCTTGGCTCAAGCTACAGGGCTCCAATAATTTTAATTCTCACTTATTTTTTGATGATGTTTTTGAAATCGTTATTCCATTTGTAATATATAATTTGAGATTTTTAAATAAAGCAAATTATATATATAAGCCATTAAAGCTTGATGGTACTGAATTGAACATTGAAGAAGAAAAAAACGCAATTGACACATTTCACTCATTCCTGAAAAAGTCGAAAATTTGCGATGTAATTTTTCCGCCACAGCATATTTGTAACTTCAAAAGTATTCCAACCAAAGTTAAATACTTTAGTTTAGGGATAATTAAACTAGATATTAGTCAAGATGAAAGTATGTTACTAAAAAATATGAGACCCAATTATCGCAATGAAATAAAAAAAGCGATAAATTCTGAAATATTTTATGACTTCAATCTTGACTATCTTGACGCATTTTATTCATTATATCACGAGACTCAAATTAGGCAGAACTTAACATACTTTGAAAAAACACATTTTATTGAATATAGTAAACGCTTATCTTCAAATTCTTTATTTGGTGTCGCAAAAACTGGTAATAAATTAGAGTCTGGTGTTTTTATCTATTTTGACAAACATTTTGCTTATTATGATAGCGCCAGTAATGCAAAAGATTCATTATATTCTGGCCTAAACAAAGCACTTTTATTTTTGGCAATTCTACATTTAAAAAATCTGGAGGTTAAATGTTTTATTCTTGGTGGTTACCGCAATCCTAAACGCACAGATGCAAAACACAATGGGATACAGAATTTTAAACTTCGATTTGGCTCTTATATTGAAGATGGGTATCATTTTATTAAGGTAATTAACCCATTAAAATATCATTTATTTATGTTGGCATTGAAACTAAAATCAATAATTACAGGTAGAGACCTGGGATTTATTAATAAATCGGGACTTGAATTTAAAAAATCAAAATAATGCAGAATAAGCATCTTATACTAACTTTTGATTATGAACTTTTTTTAGGCAAACAAAGTGGTACAGTTGATAATTGCTTGATAATTCCAACAAATCATTTGTTGGAGTTGTTCTCTAAATATAGTATTCAAGCTATATTTTTCGTTGATACAGTGTATTTAATGAGAATGGAGGAATTGGCTAATGATTATCAATTAGTTAAAGAGGATTTACAAAAAATACGAAACCAGCTCACTCTTCTTGTTGAAAGTGGGCATTACATTTTTCATCATATTCATCCACACTGGCTTAATGCGAAATATTTGCATGAAATAAATCAATGGGACTTGTCAGATACTTCTAAACTTAGGTTTAAGGATATTACCGATTCAGAACGAGAAATGATTTTTGCATATTCTAATCAGTTTCTTGTTGAGATATATTCAGGAGCCAATGTTAATAAAACACCTTGCGGATACAGGGCTGGTGGCCTTTTTATTGAACCATTATGTGATATTATCCCATATTTCAACACCTATAAAATTAAATATGAATTTAGTGTAATTCCCGGAGACAAGCGTGAAGATAATATTTCTATACATGATTTTTCTAATGCCCCCAAAAACAGATTTTATAATTTTGAGGATAATTTAAATGAAGAAACCCCTTCAGGAAAATTTATTGAATTTCCGATATCAACAATTAACATTCGATATATTTCAAAAGTATTCAACGGATTATACTATAGGTATTACAGAAATAAGATAAATCTCAAATGTTATGGAGATGGTTTTTCTGTGAGTGCGAAAATATCGTCTTCCTCAAAAAAGAAAAGCATAATAGATTATGTCTCAATGAAAATTCCTGCAAGTATCGAAATATTAAATCCAACAATTATTCATATTTACAAAAAACATATTAATAAGAATTCATATTTTCATTTTCTATCTCACCCAAAGCTCTTGACCCCTGAAAGTATAAATCAGTTGGAATCTTTATTAATTTATACAACGAAAAAATATTCAATTCTATTTTTCGAAGATTGATTTTGTTAATTTGGAAAATATTGTTTTAACGGTTAATACAGTTTAATATTCTTATGGTTCAAAAAAACTAAGTATTTGGTTATAGCTTGTAATCATTATATTTGCTGCATTGAAAAAACACATGGAAAAAGTTTTAATCATTACGTACTATTATCCACCCTGTAACCTTACAGCATCTCGTCGGATTGAATCGTTCGCAAAATATCTTCCAGAGCATGGATTTTACCCAATTGTAGTTACACGCAAATGGGAAAACGAGGTGAAAAACCCGGCAGATATTTTAATGAAAACGACTAAAGGGATAGATGTTCAAAAAAGCAATTCAGGTGAAATTCATTATTTACCTTATCAACCGTGTTTGCGAGATAGAATATTTCAAAAATCGGATAAGGTTTTTTTTAAATTTTTGAGTAAAATACTTACAATCATACAGATATTAGGCTATAGTTTTTCTGTAAAATTTATCCCTTTTAGTAATATCTATTTTCACGCAAAAAAACTGATTAATAAACATAATATCACTAAAATTATAATTAGCGCCAACCCTTTTGAGATATTTCTTTTTGGCTATTTATTGAAGCGAAAACTCCATGTCAATTGGGTTGCAGACTACCGTGACGATTGGAATACATCAGAATTGCCTGAGTACAAAAATAAGCCGTTTTTTGTTCGTAAAATTGAAACGTATTATGAAAAAAAGTGGGTGGGTTCAGCTTCAATAATTAGCACTATATCTCCCTATTATGCGTATAAAATTAGTGAATTTGTAAACCGACCTACTGAAGTAATACTAAATGGTTTTGAATTTGATAATAATCTTTTAAAAGGAAATAATTATAATTCGGAATTTACCATTGTTTATTTAGGTACATTGTACCAAAGTCAAATAATTGAGGTTGTGCTTCAGGGATTTAAAAATGCTGTAAATGAACTTCAAAGTGGAATTAAAATTATTTTTCCGGGACTTGCATTTGACAAAACTCAGGCAGATCGGGTGAAATTTTTGTTGAGGGGTTATGAAGAATATTATGAAATATCTGACCGTATTCCTTTTAATAAGGTTTTAGAATTGCAGCAAAGAGCTCATCTTATGCTTATGGTGCCCCATAAAAATATTAAAGGAATTCCATCTTCTAAATTGTATGAGTATATTGGACTCGGTAAAAGAGTTTTGCTTTGTCCAAGCGACGAAGATATTATTGAAGAAACTATTTTAGACTGTAATCTAGGTTATGTTTGTACGTCGGAAGAAGGTGCTTATAAAATGTTAGTTGAAAGTGTGAAGAATAAAAAGGATTGGGAAGCAACGAATTTATCTGTTTCCCAAACCTCAAAAATTAACACCTATTCTAGAAAACATCAGGTCTACAAACTCTCATTACTATTAAACAATTTGTAAATGAAAATATTAAGTATCATCGGAGCCAGGCCTCAATTTATTAAAGCAGCCGTTGTAAGTAAGGCATTGTTAGCCCAAGGGTTACATGAGATTGTCATAAATACAGGCCAGCATTATGATTATAACATGAGCGATGTTTTTCTGAAAAATCTGAATATGCTTCCTCCACATTACAATTTAGGTGCTGGATCGGGCTCTCATGCCACAATGACAGCTGCAATTCTTTGTGGGTGCGAAGAAGTAATGATAAAAGAAAAACCAGATTGGGTGTTGGTTTATGGCGATACAAACAGCACTCTGGCTGGGGCATTGTCGGCTGCAAAACTTAAAATTCCTGTTGCACATGTTGAGGCAGGAATTAGAATGTTACCCAAGGATATGCCGGAAGAAATTAACAGGGTTCTGGTCGATCGAATTTCGTCATTAATGTTTTGCCCTACCTTGCGGGCAGTTCAAAATCTGAGAAACGAAAACATTGTAAATGGCGTGATACACACTGGTGATGTAATGTTGGATTTATTTCAAACGATGAAATCAGAATTTGATGTAAGCATTGTCGAAAAGCTCGAATTAAAAAGGCCATTTGTTCTTGTAACCCTACACCGAGATTATAACGTTGACAACAAGAATACGTTGGAGTGTATTTTAATGGAACTCAATCAAGTTGCGAAATCTTTCGAAATAGTATTCCCAATGCACCCTCGTACTGCAAAGAGGATAACTAATTTTGGGCTGGAAAAATTAATTTCTTCGATTAAAATTACCGAACCGTTACCCTATAGCTCTGTAATGGGGTTATTGTCGAAATCGGAATTTTTGATTACCGACAGTGGTGGTTTGCAAAAAGAAAGCTATTTCGCTGGCAAAAGAGCTTTGGTAGTAATGCCTGATACGGGCTGGATTGAACTAACCGATGCTCGAATTAATGTTTTAGCTGGAGTGAATGAAATTTCGGGAAAAATCAACCAAATTTCTTCCTCTGGTAATTTTATAACCGGAATCTTTGGGGATGGGTTTGCATCACAAAAAATCGCCCGTGTTTTTGCAGAAATGTAGCCATCTGCACACTACTCAAAATGCGACATTATCGGGTGATCTCCGGGAAAAACTATTCCCCTCCCAATTTAATAAATTTAAGTTTTTTAGCGGTTACCCCGTTAGTAACACGCACTACATATAAGCCATCGTTCAGAGTTAAAACATTCACTTCCTGCCGATAGTAGCCATGTACTTGCTCTATTTTAAAGGTATTAATCTTATGCCCAGTATAATCCCAGAATGTAATCTCAATTCCCGATTCTACCGGGTTATAGAGTTCTAAAATCAAAATTTCACTGGCAGGGTTAGGATATGGCTGACAAACAAATAATTCTTCAACCGAAGATACACAAACGCGGTTGTTCTTAATATCAGAATCGGTATATTGACATAATATATCAGGAGTTGCCTCCATGCAAACAATTTCGGGCAATAAGCCAGTTGCCATATACAGCTGATTCGAAAAAGTAAATTGTAGCACCTGTCCGGGCTGCAAATTTTCTACAATTTGAACAAATTCGCCCACCGATGGGATGTTGAGTTTCATTTCAAGGTTTGTAGCAGATACCGACCCATTATTAACAATAGTTACTGAACTGATAAGATATTTGTTTTGCAGCCTTACCTGAGGATTCATTAACAATATGTCGAATACCGGAATGACTGCGTGGATGTCGGATGATGCGGTGTCTGAACAACCATATTCCGAAAAGCTGACCAGTTGAACTGTAAATATACCGGTGTCACTAAATTCATGCACAGGGTTTTGCATAAATGAGATTCCTCCATCTCCAAATTCCCAAAGATAAGTCTCTGCGTTTGTGCTACTATTTGCAAATTCCACATTTAGGGGAATGCCGCCCCAAACGCTTGATGCTGAAAAACCAGAAACGGGTTTTGGCAACACAGAATAGCTTGTTTCGGTAAAGGCGCGACAACCCCTGTCGGTAACAATTTCGAGGCTGATATAATAAACTCCGATATGCTGGGCTGGCACCGAAGGCAACTGAACATGAAACGTGTCGTATGTCATACTTTCATCCGGACGTTGAATTACCCATTCCCACGAAACAATTTCACCGGCAGACGAAGTTGACATGTCGCCGGGTTGATATATCTCGTGTATACAGCAACCAAGATTCGCAATGCCGGCAATGGGCGCAGTGGGAACAAGCAGGTCTTGGCTGCTGCTCGACCGACACCCATTTAAGTAGCCCATTTCGAGTGAAACCACATAGTTTCCGGAGTTAACAAATTGATGTTGCGGATTGGAATTTGTCGATATGTTTCCATCACCAAAATTCCAGTTCCAGAATTGGGGCGGATTATTGGGCGCTGTAATCGTAGAATTGTCGAAATATACCGGACTTCCATAGCAAACCGGTGAAAACGAAAACTCAGGAAGGGGTGCAGGCCTTACTTCTAAAACCCGGGTCAGCGTATCGGAACATCCGGTTCCTGACAAGGCAATCAATGTAACCTCAAGATTTGTTTCTTGAGTTAAAGCAATCATAACTTCGCTTCCCTGATAGTAGGCTCCTTCAATTGTCCAAAGCTGTTCAGCAATGTAGCCATTGTCGATTTGGGAAGTTGATACCAAAGTATTGTTGGAATTACCACAGCAATGATCTGGTATGAAGTCAGCTATTGGAGCCGGATCAATATTCAGGGTTTTGCTGATAAAATTGGTACAGCTACCTGCACTGACGATAAGAGTAATTACATAGTCCCCGGGCTGAGTAAACAAATAGGTGGGGCTCTGTTGGTTAGAGAATTGGACGCCATTAATTTGCCATTCCCATGCGCTTATTTGAGACCCATTACCCGTAGAAAGATCTGTAAATTCAACTACGCTACCTACGCAGTGCCCTGAACTATTAAAATTGGGTGATGGGGCAACCCCCGATATATTAACCTGTGTTTGCAGGCCAACCGTGCAACCTGTAACATTGGTTGTGGTTACTGAATATAAGCCGGCTTCGGTAATTATTATCTGGGCATCGGTTGATCCGGTGCTCCACTGGTAAAAAATTGTTTCGTCCTGATTGTTGAGTAAGTATAAACTGTTTCCTGCACAGAGGGTTGTATCGGATGGCCCTATGCTGGTAGTTTGGCTATAATCGTCTATCTCAAAATGAATAGTATTGCTTAGCAATTGGCAGCCCAAACTATCGGTAACCAGCACTGAATAATTTCCGGGTGTCGAAATGTTAATCGAAGCGGTAGTCTCACCATTGGGCAACCATTGATAGGTATAGTTGTTACCAAGTCCGGTATCCCAGGTTGTACTGCCACCCTGACAGAACATGATGGATGTGGGATCGGTAAGTTGCGGGAAAATTATGTTAATTGTATCCCGGTGGATGCGGCCAAAAATATCGATGGCTTCTACCGAGTACTCACCGGGTGCCTGAATGTTGATACTATGTGTGTTTTCGCCGGTTGACCAGTTTACGCTGACGAAATCGGAATGTACACTAAGATCTTCGAAACAGAACCCATAGTCGAGATACATATCAGGACCTAAATCAAGGTGCGGCGTATATTTGTCCATCAGATAATTTTCAACCGAAGTTCTTTGAGTTTCTGAAAGTTGACCGTTATAGAATATTAAATCGGTAATATCACCCACTAAATATCTTGATGGATAGGCATTCGCTCCAATCCTAAATCCTTTAATGCCAAGGTTCCCAATATTGCCTTCGTTTAAAAGAATACCATTTTCGAATACCTTTCCGTTTGCTCCATTGTAGGTAGCGGTCGATAAAATAAAATTAAACGGGGCTGGTTTGGGATAAGAAACAGAGTTCCCTGCATTGGCCGCTATTGAATTGTTTTCTCCCACCGAATGAATTATCATACATCGATTGCTTGTGGTTAAGCCATCGAATGCCGGTTGGGTTTCTCCCGTTGCAGCGTTCGTTTTCCATAATACTAAAACGGTGTTGGGTTGACTGATTGTTTGACCAAAATCAATTTCAAGATAGTCGTTATTAAAACGAAGTGCCGGTTTTCCGTTTATGGCATTAGGTATTAAACTAGGCTTTAATGAGGCTGTATTTTGTTTTGGATGAAACATGTGTCCGCTTTGATCGTACCAGGTTGAAACCAAATTGTTTGAGCTCTCAACCGAATCAGCCGACAACCATAATGTTAATCCGGGAACTTGGTTGGGCGAAAAATACCAAAGCATTCCGGTTTCCGATTCGGTAATGTTACCACAAGGGTTGAATGCATTGATTTTCCAGTACAAAGTATCAAATTGCATCAAAAAATCAACAGGATAATTATTGTTAAACAGGCTGTCACGCTTAATAATCCAGGTCTCGAATTGGGGAGATTCAGATATTATCAGCTGGTAATAGATGGCATTTTCGGAATGATTCCATTCAAAGTCAATTGAGCTTTCGTAAACCACCCCCAGTGGAGAGTGCAAATGAACTGTTTCGGCCAACGGATAATTCGATTGCACATTTACAGTTTCTTCGTAAGATACCCCGCATCCATTGCTCAATGTTGCATTGCAACGCACCACATATTCACCCTCGTTGTTAAATTGATACAGTAAAACAGCTTCGTTGCCGACATACACGTCGTCGATGGTCCATTGCAGCGACTCCAGTTCATCTGTTTCGGGGATGACAATTTCTGACACAAACTGGCTTGTCTGGGTGGTACAAACCGGCAGATAGCTAAAGTGAACCTGTGGGACGTCGAAAATGTCGATAAATATGGTGGTGTCGGCACTGCAATTGCCCTCGGAGCTAACGATAAGCTGTACTTGTTGGGATCCCGCTTCGGTAAACGGGTATTGAACTGTGTGCCCCTGAAGGGTATCCATATTATTGAAAACCCAAATGCGACTTATAATATCGCCCTCACTTTCGGATATATCAGTGAAAAGCGTGGCAGAACCTCTACAAGAGCCATCATGAACGAAATTGGGAGTTGGGGCAATACCACTGACCTCCACATACATTGTGTCGTAAGCAATGCACCCGTTCTGATTGGTAACGGTAAGGGAATATGCCCCGGATTGGTTTACATACAACTCCGGGTCGGTGCTACCCCCAGGCATCCATACATACGATGAAATCAGGTTATTGCCCGTCACTATGCCTATATGATTTCCCAAGCACAGATTGGTGTCGTTTCCCAGCGAAATATTTTCGGAGAAATGATCCACTTCAACATGAATATTGCGCATACGCGAACATCCGCTTGTATCGGTAAGCTGAACCCAGTAATTGCCCGCATGCGAAACGGTAATCTGAGTGCTCATAGAAGAATTCGACCATAAGTATGTATAGCTTCCACTTAGGCCGGGGTTTAATATTGCACTATTTCCAAAACATAGTATTGTGTCGTTTATGTTAATTGTTGGATACGATACAAATACCGAGTCGGTAAAACTAAAACCATCGGAGCTGGTGGTGGTTACATAGTACATTCCGGTTTGATTGACTGAGGTTTGATGAGTTGTTGCCCCATGGCTCCATTGATAGCTCTGGTATATGTTGTTTACCGAAAGCGTCACTGGGCAAAAACCATATTCAACAAGTATATCGTCGCCCAATTCGGGAGCCGGAAGGCAAGATTGCTGCGGGCATTGCACATATACTACATCGCTCGATGTGTATCCGAATATATCGGTAACCGTAAGTGAATAATTCCCGCTTTGGGTAACGGTAACCGATGTTCCTGTCTGGCCGGTTGACCAGGCGTATGAACTAAACCCCGGGGGGGCTAGAATGCTGTGTTGACATGTGCCGCAACTCAGGATAACATCCGGCCCTAACGAAACCGGAGGGTAGTAGCGCAACCTCAGGTATTGTTCCACCGCATTTCGCTCCTCGCTGTTCAGTTGCTTACCGAAAATTAGCAATTCGGCCAACTGCCCTTTAAAATATTGGGTTGACAAGGCATTTATTCGCGACCCCAGTAGCTTGAATGTTAATCCCATCATCGAAGTTTGCGACCCGTATGCCACTTCGTTTGAGTTTTTGTAAATATGTCCATTATCGATACTGCTGATTTGCCAGTTAATGTAGTTTTGCCCTGCATTTAACATGTTTTCGCCATCGAAAACACCGGGACCCGATATCAGGTTGCCATGGGTAAACAATCCTTCCGAGGCATTTCCCGACAACAGATAGTGCACTGCAAGGCTTGCCGGGTCGGGTTTATGCACTGCAACAACGGTGAAGTTACCCAATGTCAGTTCGTCTATATTGTAATAATTTGCCTGAGTTTGCCCGAATTGCACTGCTGGTTTCGAATTCAACGCCGATGCCACCCAGTTGGCCATGTTGTTTGCGTCTGACTGCACTGCATGCATACCATTCCCACTGATGTCGAGGATGTTTGTTATTTTATTACCGGCACCCGAAGCCAATTCAACCGAATCGGCTACAAAATGTAGCAACACAGCTTCGGTGTCGATGATGCGTAAACCGAATGTTGATCCCACCGTTAGTTCCTGACAGGAATTAAACGTAAGCACACGCCAGTAGTACAGTCCTGGTTCCAGGTTTTGTGTTATGTGGAATGAGGCTGTGGTTTCTGTCCAAAATTGCCCATTTTCGGGCAGGTTAAACGATTCTTCGAACAAAACATTTTCGAAATCGCTGTTTTCGGCAAGCTGCCATGAGCAATACAATACCTCGGGTAGCTGGGTGGTCCATTCAAAATCAATATTTTCTTGCAGCGAGTGGTAGTTGTTGTACGGAAATGCGATTTGTGCTTGCGGGGCAGGAGCGGTTTGTTGGGCAACATGCAGGGTTTGCGTAAGGGTGTCGGTGCAGCCGTTTTCGTCAGTGATTTTGAGCTTAACCTGATACGCTTGCGCCATAGTGTACACGGTAGTGGGGTGTTGTTGGTCCGAGCTGTTTCCATTGCCAAAATCCCACTGATAGTTATCAATGGCTGCATCGGCAGGATTGGAGGTGTCGAGAAAATAGACATCATGTCCCGGGCATGCCTGGGTTGTACTGAATGCGGCATGTGGATTATTGAACACTTGCAGACTGCGAATCATGAAATTGTTGCAACCCGATGCCGAAAACACGTCGAGTCGCACCTGATATGTGCCTGCATGAGTATATTGGTGCACGGGGTTTTCGTTGGAGCTGGGAGCCGAGCCATCTCCAAAATCCCAGAGAAACCCGGTGAGTTCTACTCCGGTCGAAAGGTTTTCGAAAACGATTTCGGTATTTATACAATTTTTTGCAGGAAAAGCAAAATCGGAAACCGGTGCAACACCTTGTATATCAATGATTGTTGTGTCGCGTGCCACACAGCCAAATTGATCAGTTGCTGTTATGGTGTATTCTCCCGGGTCAATTACCTGAATGATTGGAGTGGTTTCTCCACCGCCCCAAACATAGTCCCATTGGGGATGGTAAGCAGCTGCAAAATAATTACCCGCACAAAGGATGGTGTCGTTGCCGAGGCTGAATGTTTCAGGGAAATAATCTGTTTCCAAATCAAGCGTATCCGAAACAGCCGAACAGCCTTGATTGTCGGTAAGCGTAAACCAGTAACTACCGGCTTGATTTACGGTGTTATTATAATCGGTATTTGAATTGTTCCAAACATAAGTATATTCAGCAGATTCGGATAAACTGGGATTAAGAGCAAGCACCGAGTCGAAGCAAAGAAACTCTCCGGTAGCAATAACATGTTTTTGAGGATACTCAACATGGATGCTGTCGGTTCTGAGTCTATTAAAATTATCCTGTACCTGAACCCAGTAGGTTCCCGATTGGTTCACCGATATTTGTGGGCTGGTTTCTCCGGTTGACCATAAAATATTTGTAAAAACAGGGTTTACACTGAGTGTGGTGTCGCAAAAGCCATAATTAATTTGGATATCTTCGCCCAAATCGAGAGCTGGAGAATATTTGTCCATTAGGTATTTTTCAACTTGTTTGCGTTCTGCTTCCGAAAGCAACGTATTATAGAATATAATTTCTGCAATAGAGCCTCTTAGCCAACGAGTTAATACATAATTGGTTCCAAGTCTGAAGCCACTTATTTTGGCCGTTCCAGTATTTCCAGAACTAAGCAATATGCCGTTTTCGAATAGCATCCCATTGGATCCGTTGAAGATGGCACTCGAAACAATAAATTCAAATGGCACTTGCTTTGGATAAGTAATACTACTTCCAGCACTTAAACCAATTGAATTTGGGTCGCTTACTGAATGAGAAAGTTGACATCTATTACTACTAGAAATTGCATCAAAACAGGGCTGGGTTTCACTTGTAGCAGTAATCGAATTCCAAACTACAAAAATTGTATTTGGTTGGGAAAAGTTTTGTAGAAAATCTAATTCAAGGTACTTATTAATAAACTGCAGTGCAGGTTTCCCGTTTATTTGATTTTCAACCCATTTAGGTTGTCTGCTCAAGGTAGGTTGAGCTGGATGAAATCCATTCCCGCTTTGGTCTTGCCACTCGCTTACATTGTTCGAAGCATCTTTAACAACGCCGGCATCGGCTTTCAGCCACAGTGTGAGTTGGGTGGTGGGTATTTGCGCTTGCGCGGCCACAACGGCGATGCACAATTGCAGCAATATGATACAGCAGAATCGAAGCATATTCTTGTCTTAAGCATTGATTACAAAGATACTATAAAACTGGTTCTGATGAAATATGCAATAGCAAGTTTCAAGAAAAATCATTGAATTTATTCAATTGAATGGTGTTTGAAGCTACAATGGGCGGAATAATAGTTAGCATCGAAAGACCTGTAAAAGGAAAATAATCACAAACTAAAAATGTTTTACAGGAAAGGTCTCCGATAACCTGATAGAAAAACAACAAATAAATGAAATTGGAACTAATTCACCGGGTTGGCTCTCCGAAATCGGGTCGCTGTGAAATTGCACATGGGGGAAAAAAGAAAAATGCATTTTCATTTATTCCTCGTGAAAAACAATAATTTTGTCCACTTATCAACCGAACTGATTTATACTAGGAAAATCTTGTTATTTTTGAAAAATATTATGTTTTTACTTGGTTAAAAAATAAATGAAAATACAACTGCACCATGTTAAATAATAAATCTGTACTTATTACCGGAGGTACCGGTTCGTTCGGGAAAAAATTCGTTGAAACTATTCTTAAACTTTACCCCGAGGTGAAACGTCTCGTAATCTATTCCAGAGACGAACTGAAACAATTCGAAATGGCTCAACTGTACCCGGCCAACAAATATCCTCAGGTACGATTTTTCATAGGAGATGTACGCGATTACCAGAGGTTTAAAAGAGCTTGCCAGGGTATTGATGTAATTATCCATTCCGCTGCTCTTAAGCAAGTTCCGGCAGCAGAATATAATCCGGATGAATTTATTAAAACTAACATTAATGGAGCACAAAATGTTATCGATTCTGCTCTTGGAAGTCAGGTGAAAATTGTTGTTGCCCTTTCGACCGATAAAGCAGCAGCACCAATAAATTTATACGGGGCCACAAAGTTGGTTTCCGACAAACTTTTTATTGCAGCCAATAATATTAAAGGAAATCGCGATTTGAGGTTCTCGGTTGTTCGATATGGTAATGTTATGGGATCGCGGGGTTCTGTAATACCTTTCTTCATGGAAAAGGCCAAAAAGGGAGAATCACTCCCTATTACCGACCGTGAAATGACCAGATTTAACATCTCGCTTGAAGAAGGTGTCGAAATGGTTCTTTGGGCTATCGAACATGCAATCGGTGGTGAAATATTTGTGCCAAAAATACCATCTTACAAATTAGAAACTATTGCCAAAGCAATTGCCCCTAATGCAAAGCTGGAGTATGTTGGAATTAGGCCGGGCGAAAAAATTCACGAAGAAATGATTACTTCCAGCGATTCGTTTTATACCATCGATCTTGGTAAATACTATGCTATTCTTTCGGCAGGAGCGCATAAAGAGAAATATCTTGACTACTATAAAGCCACTGAGGTTCCCAGAGGTTTTCAATACAATTCGGGTGAAAACACCGATTGGATTGATGAAAAAAAGCTGCGTGAACTAATCGTGCAATATGTTGATCCGGATTTTAAACCATTTTTATGAAACCAATACCCTACGGTCGGCAGAATATAACAGAAGAAGATATAAAAGCAGTTGTTGAAACCCTAAAGTCGGACTTCCTCACTCAGGGGCCCAAAATTGCGGAGTTCGAAAATGCATTTGCAAGTTATGTCGGAAGCAATTATGCTGTTGCAGTTGCTAACGGAACAGCTGCTTTACATCTGTGCACTCTTGCTTTGGGTGTTTCGGCAGGCGATAAAGTTATTACAACACCCATTACCTTTGCTGCTTCGGCTAATTGCGTTCGGTACTGTGGCGGTGAAGTAGTTTTTGCAGACATTAATCCAGAAACCTACCTGATCGACCTGAATCGTGTGAGGCAAATACTCCGAGAAGACACTGAGAGAAAAATTAAGGGAATTATACCGGTTGACTTTGCTGGCCGCCCTATTGATATGGAGGTATGCAGAAATCTTGCCGATGAGTTTGGCATTTGGATTATCGAAGATGCATGCCATGCACCGGGTGGCTTTTTAAGAAACTCTCAAGGCAAAAAAGTAGTTTGCGGAAATGGTATTTACAGTGATCTGGCAATTTTTTCGTTTCATCCGGTGAAGCATATCGCTGCAGGAGAAGGCGGAATGATTACAACAAACAATAAAAAACTCTACGATAAATTGATTTTGCTAAGAACCCATGGTATTACAAAATCTCACGACTTGTTGCACGAAAACCATGGAGGATGGTATTACGAAATGCAGGAACTGGGGTTTAATTATCGCCTGACAGATTTTCAGGCTGCACTTGGCAACAGTCAGTTGCAGCGCGCCGATGAAGGCCTGAAGCGCCGGAGAGAAATTGCCCAAACCTATTTCGATGCGTTCAGGGGCAAGGCATTTATTAAACGCCAGTCGGGTGTGGTGCCCGGGCACGCTTATCACCTGTACATTATTGAGGTTGATCGGCGAAAAGAACTTTACGATTATTTGCGTAGTAAGCAAATTTTTGCTCAAATACACTACATTCCCCTGCACCTGATGCCTTATTACCGAAAACTTGGATGGAAGCCGGGTGATTTTCCAAACGCAGAGAATTACTACCGAAATTGTTTAAGTTTACCAATCTATCCAACATTAAGCAGCGAAGAACAGGATTATGTGATTGATTGTATTTTTGAATTTTACGAAAATTCGCTTTAGGTCAATGATCAGTCTTACGGAAATAGAACGCATTATTCAAAATGGCGAAAATGAAAATATTGAATTCAAATCGAGTTTTAATACTGAATTGATAGAAACAATAGTGGCTTTCGCCAATACTTCAGGAGGGAAAGTTATTGTAGGCATTAACCCCAAAGCTGAGATTATTGGAACAACAATAAATGCTGAATCGGTGCAGCAATGGGTAAACGAAATAAAGAATAAAACATCCCCGGTTTTAATCCCGGATGTTGAAACAATTAGTTTAAATAACAAAACCATTGTTATATTTTCAATACAGGAATATCCGGTAAAACCTGTTGCAATTCGTGGAAAATATTTTAAACGGGTAGCCAACTCAAACCATTTGATGAGTATTGATGAAATAGCAAACGAATACCTTAAAACCATTAATACAAGCTGGGACTTTTATCCTGACCCCAATCACAGCACAGAACATATCTCTGCCCAAAAAGTGAAGCGTTTTGTTGAGACCATTGAACAACAAACGCAGAAAAGGATTGAAATACCCCACATGGACTTTCTGGCAAAACTGGAAATCATTCGTAACCATCAACTGACATTTGGAGGCTATCTGTTGTTTGTGAAAGAATACTGCCAGATTAGCGATGTACAGGTAGGACGCTTTAAAAGCCCAACAACTATTATCGACAGTACTTCGCTGAATACCGATTTGTTTACCGAAGTTGATGAAATCATCGCTTTTATTAAAAAGCACCTGATGATTGAGTATATTATTACCGGAGCACCACAACGAACTGAGCGTTTTGATTATCCGTTAGATGCCATACGGGAAATCGTGATAAATATGATTGTACATCGCGACTACCGCGATAGCAGCTCCAGCATCATTAAAATATTCGACGACCGGATAGAATTCTTTAACCCCGGAAAGCTTTACGGAGGCATAACGATTGATGATTTGTTGTCGGGCAACTACAGCTCAAAAACTAGGAATAAACTCATTGCAAGAGCATTTAAGGAAATCGGTTTAATTGAAAAATACGGTTCCGGAATCAGGCGTGTTTTAAATATTTGTGAAGAATATGGCGTTAAACAGCCAAAATTCGAAGAGGTTTTTAACGGCTTTCGGGTTCTTTTGTTTAAAGAAAAAATGAATGTCACAAAAGATGTCACAAAAGATGTCACAAAAGATGTCACAAAAGAAAAAAGAATGATAAAAATTCTTAAACTTGTTGAATCTAATCCATCAATAACAACAGGCGAGATTGCATTGCGTTTAGAATTAACACCAAGAACTGTTCTCCGCGATATCGACCAGCTAAAAACGGAAAACAGGCTCAGGAGAGTTGGTGGCCGAAAAAAGGGAAAATGGATTATTATTAAAAACGAATAAACCTGTAATATTAAATGACGCGAAGTAAATGAAAATAAATAAATTCATAAATACAACCAATTTGTGCATCATCCCTGCTCGTGGTGGCAGCAAACGCATTCCGCGTAAAAATATAAAAGAATTTCTGGGTAAACCCATTATTTCGTATTCTATTGAAGCTGCCATACAGTCGAATTTGTTCGAAGAAATAATGGTCTCAACCGATGATGCCGAAATTGCCGAAATTGCCAAACACTACGGTGCCACCGTTCCCTTTATGCGTTCGGCCCAATCGTCTACCGACTATGCCCCACTTGCCGCTGTGGTTGATGAAGCAGTAATCTGGCTCGACCAAACAAAAAACACCTGCACTCAGCTTTGCCTTATTCTGCCTACGGCTCCATTTATTTTGCAACGTAATATAGCCGATGCTTATAATTTAATGATTGAAAAAAACTTCGATTCGGTGAGGCCTGTCGTACAGTTTTCGTACCCCATTCAGCGTGCGTTTCGCCTTAGGGGGCAAGCCGTTGAAATGATGATGCCCGAGCACCTGAAAACCCGCACACAAGACCTTGAACCTGCCTACCACGATGCCGGTCAGTTTTATTGGATGACGCGCGAAAAAACTTTGCACGGCACCAATCGCGGTGCCCTGATTATCAACGACATTCTGGCTCAGGATATCGATTCGGAAAACGACTGGCTGATAGCCGAAATGAAATACCGCTTCTTACTCGAAAAAGGAATAATTACACAAAAAACATAAGCACACATGAAAAAACTGATTATCTGCGGCGGATATGGCAATGGCACCGTGGTTGCCTCAACAGTTACCGATATCAACAAAGTATCGGAGCAGTGGAAAATTATCGGTTTTCTTAACGATTTCGAAACCGAACCCATCAACGGGTTTCCGATACTGGGTAAAATAGACAAAGAAACCGCACACCGCTATTTAAGCGACCCCGATGTGTATTTCTACTATTCGCTTATCAGCACACGATTCAACCACAAATACATACACAAACTTACCGACCTCGAAATTCCCGATCATCGTTTTGCCACACTCATTCATCCCACGGCAGTGGTTTCCGATTTTGCAAAAATTGGTTACGGTGTTTGCATACAACCCTTTGTGAGTGTTGGCCCCAATGTAGTTATTGGCAACCATATACACATATTTGCACAAGCACTTATAGGCCACAATGCCATACTCGACAACTACTCGTATGTGGCCAACAATGCCTGCATAGGTGCCAGTGTACGACTTATGGAAGGAGCCTATGTGGGAACCAACGCCTCAACGCTCGAAAACATAAGCCTTGGCAAATGGTCGCTGGTGGGCATTGGCTCGGTGGTAATAAAAAGTGTTGACGACTACGTTAAAGTGGTAGGCAATCCATCAAGGGTAATTGGCTCAACCCTATGACCCTGTTGTTCAGGATAGATGCCAACCGCGAGTTCGGTTTTGGGCATTTGGTACGCAGCATTTCGTTGGTAAACGAGTTGCGTAGTCGAAGTATGCCTATGTTGCTGCGAATTGTTTTTGCCGGCAATTACTCCGAGTCGGCCATGGAAATGATGCAGCGCGACAACATCGAATTTGTGAATTACAACATTGATAACGAATACGCGTTTATTGCAAGTCAAATTGCCCTGCTGCAGCCCTCGCTGCTCTACATCGATAAAATATATCCCTATGGCAAAGAATTTATTGAGCAGATTCAAAAACAACTGCCTGTGGTAATGATGCACAATTTGTGTGAAGCCTCGCCGTATTGCACATGTTTTATATTGCCGTCGGCACATACCCCACACGAAAAACTCAGCGAATTTGGCCTTACACGGGCAAAACCAAACTGGTTTATTGGAGCCGAATATATTGTGTTGAACCGGCAGGTGGTGAATGCCGTGCCTACAGCGAAAAAAGGCGACATGCTTCAACTTGTTGTTACCACCGGTGGCAGCGACCCCGAAAAAGTATTACTCAGGCTATTGCAAATGCTCAGGCACTTACCAATAGACAAGCTGCAAATACAGGCTTTATATGGCCCTTCAATAGGTTTTCTCGATGAACTTCAAAACTTGCAACTGCCTCATAACATTTGTATTATGCCTTTTGCAGTTGAGTACCTGCAGCAGGCCGACATGGCAATTTGCACATTTGGCATTAGCACCTACGAACTGATGTATCTGGGCATTCCGGTAATTTCGGTGGCGCATGCCCAAAGCAATGCACTGGGCAGTAAAACCCTGGCCGAAAACCACCGAAGCATTATCGACCTGGGTATTATCGACAAGCTTGAAGCCGCAGAATTGCATGCCGCTATAGGCAAGCTGACAAGTCAACCCGAACTGCGTGCATCGATGTCGGCATTGGGGCGGCAACTCGTCGATGCGAAAGGCGTGTGCCGGGTAGGCAACATTATTTTAAAAACCCTCAAGCTATGACTAAGCAACACAAAACCTTGGTAATTGCCGAACTTTCGGCCAATCATAACAACAATTTCGATTTGGCCGTAAAAACCATAGAGGCCATGGCAAAAGCCGGTGCCGATGCCGTAAAAATACAAACATTTAAACCCGAAAGTCTTACCCTCGATGTCGACACAGGCTATTTTGCACCCCGCACCGAGGGATTGTGGAAAGGCTACACCCCCTGGAAACTGTTTACCGAAGCAGCCATGCCTTACGAATGGCAGCCGAAGCTGAAACGTGTTGCCGAAGATTTGGGGCTTGTGTTTTTTTCGTCGCCTTTCGACCACGAAGCTGTCGATTTTCTTGAGGCCATGCAGGTGCCCATGTATAAAATAGCTTCGATGGAAATTACCGATATTCCTCTGATATCCTATACTGCCTCGAAGCAAAAACCCATGATTATTTCGACCGGTGTAGCCGATATCGAAGACATAGAGTTGGTAATTGAAACATGCCACAAGGCGGGTAATCGCCAAATAACACTGCTAAAGTGCACATCGCAGTACCCGGCCCGCATCGAAGATGCCAACCTAGTCTGCATTCCCGATATGAAGCAGCGTTTTGGGGTGGCGGTAGGAGTGTCTGATCACAGCCCGGGTAGCTTGGTGCCTGTGGTGGCAGTGTCGCTGGGTGCTGTTGTGGTCGAAAAACATTTTATTCTTGACCGTAAGCTTGGCGGACCCGATTCGGCCTTTTCGATGGAGCCCGTTGAGTTTGCCGAAATGGTAAACGCAGTGCGACAGGCCGAAGCTGCCATGGGAACAGTAAGCTATGCCATTACCGACAACGACAGGGCACGCCGCCGTTCGCTGTTTGTGGTGCGCGATATTGCCGCCGGCGAACTGCTCAGCCCCGAAAACATACGTTCGATACGCCCGGGAGCAGGCCTGCATCCCAAATATTACGATGAGGTGATCGGAAAGAGGGCAAAAAAACCTTTACTCAAAGGCGATATTTTCGAATGGAATGATATTGTGTAAGAACCAACGAACCAATTAGTGTGTTATGTTCTTAGCATAAACACTATATTTGTAATGAAAAAAACTATCCTATGAAAACCCATCAAGTTGTGAACAAGTACATCGGAAATTATTTCGACGATTTTGTTATCGGACAAATCATTTACCATGCTGCCTCTAAAACCATTTTCGAAAGCGACAACAATTTGTTTTCGCTGCTTACCATGAATCACCATCCGGTGCATACCAATATCGATTATGCTGCCGAAACGCAGCATGGCAAGGTGCTGGTGGTGGGGACGCTTGTTTTTAGCCTGGTGGTGGGTATTACGGTGCCCGATATCAGCGGCAAAGCCATTGCCAACCTGATGTACGAAAACATCGACCATCTGGCTCCGGTTTTTTTGAACGATACCATTTATGCCCGCACCGAAATACTCGATGTGGTTCCATCGAAATCGAAAACCGACAGGGGAATTGTGTATGTTGAAACCACAGCTTATAATCAAGATAAGATTGATGTGTTGCGATTCAGGAGGAAAGTGTTGGTGATGAAAAAGTTGTAAGTTTTAGAATTATTAATGGAATTATTAAAAGATATTATGAAACAACAATAACTTGATAACTATGAAACACCTACTGAGAAGTTTAATGTTTGTGCCGGGACACAACGAACGCTTACTGAACAGTGCAGCTCGCAGTCAGGCCGATGTGTTGCTGCTCGATATTGAGGATTCGGTGCAGCCGGTGGCAAATAAGGCCGTTGCCCGCGCTATGGTAAAACAATGGGTAAGCGAGGGTCGCTTCAGCAATCATCTGGTTTTTCCGCGCATCAACGACCGCGAAAGCGGTCAATTGCTCAAAGATGTTGAAGCATTAAGCATTGATGGCGTCGATGGTTTTATGTATCCGAAAGCCAAAACAGGGCAGGATATTTACTTTTTCGACAAGTTGCTGGAAACCATTGAGTATGAAAAAGGACTGCCCGTAGGGAAATTTAAAATTATTCCCTTAATCGAAACAGCTTCAGCTGTGCTCAATGCACAGGATATCTGCAAGGCATCGAAACGGGTAATTGCCATTGCTTTTGGTTGCGAAGATTTTATCTCCGATCTCGAAGGTATTCACGATGCGGCTCACGAAAGTCTCTTTGTTCCGCGCGCTATGATAGCCATGGCCGCCAGGGCAACGGGTGTTGTTCCGGTTGACACGGTGCATATCAATGTTCACGATCTCGACGACCTGGAGGTGAACCTGAAAGTGGCCAAAAACATGGGTTTCGAAGGCATGCTTATTTTAAATCCGAAAGAAATACCTTTGGCTCATCTCTATTTTTCGCCATCGGAACAAGAAATATCCGATGCTTCTGAAATGCTGCGCTTATCGGATGAGGCCGAAAAAGAAGGAAAAGGTGTGGCGCTGATGAATGGCAAGTTTATTGGACCGCCTATGGTAGTGGCTGCGAAAAAAACGCTGTCAAAAAACGAATTAATTCTCAGGAAAGTTAAGGGGCGTGTTTAAGTTGGAACTTCGTTGTTCAGGATTATTATTTATCTTAACAAGAGATGGGCTTTAAGGATATTGTTCCTCCTCTTGCATACGAGTTTTTTTTAAAAAAATGATTTGGCTGGGGTTGAAGAATAACGACTAGAAAGCTAGGTGTGATAATAATTTTATTATAATAAGCACGTTGTACTGAAGGAGTTTGATTTAAAAAAATATTTAGCTTTGTTAATTTTAGTAATATACTTGCTTTTTGAGAGCAAAACTAATAATGAGAAAGGATGAAACATGAAAATACTTGACTGCACATTACGCGACGGAGGATATTACACTAAATGGGATTTTAAATCAGATGTTGTTGAAACCTATTTTAAGACTATGCGGGAACTACCTGTTGAATATCTAGAGGTAGGGTATCGCAGCACACCCCAAAAGGAATATTTCGGCAAATATTTTTATTTACCTGACTTTGTGTTAAAAGAGGTATTTAAGCTTGCCGGAGGTAAAAAATTAGCAATTATGCTAAACGAAAAAGATATACGCCCTGAGCATTTAAACGAAGTTTTAAATGGCTTAAGCCCCTATTCAATACGCCCTGGTTATGGCCTACACCCTAAATATTATAACGATATATTAGGTAAAACAGCAAATAAAAATATAAAAAAAGGAACACCGCTGGCGTGGGACTTAATAGATTAAGTGATGATGGAGAAAATTAAAGTTATTTACAACACCTGCTACGCAGATCCTTGGTTTCAGGTGGCTCAAAAGCAGCATAAAGAAAAGGGTTTAGCATTGTTTTATTAATAAAAATATTAGAGTGAAGAGTTTATGCTAAAGCTAAACATAAATAGCAGGGGTTTTTCAATTTTGGGGAAAATGACCGGAGGTTATTTTATTACCACGGTTATCAACAATGCGCTTCCATTTTTATTATTACCCGTTTTAACAAAATACTTAGTGCCGGCTGATTATGCGAACATTGCCCTGTTTACAGCTTATGTTGCTATAGCCTGTAGTATAACAGGGGCGACAATAAATGCCTATGTGGCAAAGATTTTTTTTGAGAAACCACCGGAATATGTTCGCGCTGTAATTGGCAATTCTATATTTGTACTAATTGTACTTACCTTTCTGTTTGGGGTAATATTAATTATTTCATATTATTTTTTTCCTGATTTTATTGGCTTGCCCCTGCCTTGGGTTTTAATGATTCCCTTAGGTTCGATTACGTATTTAATATTGCAAATATTATTAGGAGTATTGCGTAACCAAAAAAAGGTGTTTGTCTTTAGTTACTACCAATTAGGTAATACGATATTGAACGTGGTTTTCACCGTATTATTTGTAGCTCTTTTCTTTTGGGGATGGAGAGGACGGATTTTAAGCATAGTTTTAGCAACAAGTATTTCTTCGCTTTTGTCGCTGTATTATCTTAAAAAAATCAAATTAATTAGTATTCATTTTAATAAAAATTTATTTAAAAGTATTTCTCAATTTGTTCTTACATTAATACCCAATTCGTTGCAATCGGTAATAGTTACAAGGGTGGGTGTTTTCTTTATGCAGTATTATTTTACAAAAGAACTATTGGGAATTTATTCCGTGGGTTTTCAGGTGGCTTATGTGGTAATGATAATTTTGATTACACTAAACCTTTCGTGGTCACCCTTTTTGTATGAGCAATTGTCAAGAAAAGAAAAAATGAATAAAATATATGTTGTAAGAATGTTGTATGCACACCTTTTCATTGCCTTAATAGGAGCTATTGGTGTAAACCTTGCTTCCGGTTTTGTTATAAAACTTATGACTACCGAAGCTTATCAAAATTCAATAGAATTTATTCCATTTTTAACGGCTGGTATGTTTTTTAACGGAGCATCAATGTTATTGATGCCAATTTTAATTCAACAAAACAAACACAAATATATTTCAATTATTTCTATTATTAATTTAGGAGTAATGTTCCTGTTTTATAAATTTTCGATAAGCATTTTTGATTATATGGGAGTGGCATATGCTTATTTCTTAACCTATGTTTTTATGTTTGTTTTGATCTTCATAAAGATAGTAAATACAATAAAGCTACCTTGGCTAAAAGCGTTGATTTTTGTTACTAAAAAATAAGAAAATGTCAAACGATGATTTAGGTAAAATTCGAATAGAATTAATAAATAAGTTTCAAGAAACCAATGACGTTAGTCAAATTTATGTCAATAATATTCCAATATGGCCCATTGTCTTGTTTGAGATAAGACTTTATATATTAAAAGGCATTTCTAAAAAAGACAGGAATCTTTTTATGTTTGCCTTGCAAGAGTTCTTTTATCTTGCAACATTGTTGTATAATCTAATTAGAGATAGAAAGAAGAATACCAAGCGAAACTTGAATCCTGATTTCATTTTTCTCACTCAATCTACTCGGCGTGTTTTACTAAATGGCACCTATTATGACAGAATTTGTGACCCTTTTATTGACGCATTAAAAGAAAAGGGTTATAAGAGCAAGGTTTTAGAATGGTCTTATGATCATAAATTTAAAATTCCCAGATATAATAATTCAAGTTTAATACAATTTCAAATTGAATTCGAACTAATTAAGAATTTGTTTAAAAAAGAAAAACTCGAATATAAACTGGAAATGCTTAACACGATTGAATTTAATTGTATTCTAAAGCATTGCGGAACAGAATATACAGAGTTTATCAGAAGTTTAAAAACAACAACGAAACGTATCTTTATTATTGCTCAATATTTCAATAAAAAGGTGAAATCCGAAAAGGTTCAAGCTGCGTTTTTTTACCCCTATTACGGAACAGTCTCATTTGCATTTAATTTGGCTTGTAAATGGAATATGATTCAAACAGTTGAAATACAACATGGTTATTATGGTGAGAGAGCACAAATGCAAAACGGTATTAGGAATCAATCAACTAAATATGATTTGTTGCCGGATTTTATTTGGTGCTGGGAAGAACGTGACAAAAATTCCATCAAAAATTGGGGAAACAAACCCGATATCTTACCAATACCTTATGTTGGTGGTAATTTGTGGAATAATATCTGGAAATATCCCTCCGAAAATAGAAATGAATTCTCTGCAAGCATTGATAAACAAATTAAATCTATGCGTAAAGAGTACAAACTAATTTTTCTACTTACATTATCACCAATATATGATTTACCAGATTGGTTAACTATTGCAATGAAAAAATCAAAAGATATTTTATGGCTTGTGAGATTTCATCATAACACAGAACAAAAACTATTAAGAAGATTTAAAAAAGAGTTTTCCGAATTGTCGAATACTCATTATACAATTGCAAATGAATCTCCTTTACCAGTTCTATTAAGGCTTTCAGATTTGCACGTAACAGTAATATCAAGTTGTGTGTCAGAAGCTCGTGAGTTTGGTACTAAATCAATAGTTTTAAGTAAAAAAGGTGCTTCTATTTTTAAAGAAATTATAGAAGAATCATGGGCTTTCCCAATTTTTACTTTAGAAGAATTTGAAAGTACTGTGGGTAGCAAGATGTTTTATCAAAACATGAGCAAGCAATTCCCCAAGCCTTCAAATATTCAGTCTAATGCTGAGATTGTTTCAGATTTTTTACATTTATTGCATCCGGGCAATTAAAACTTTTAAATAAGAAAACGTATGAAATTACTAATAACCGGCGGTAGTGGCTTCATCGGCAAGCACTTGTGCGATATGTTGGGTTGTGAGTTTGATTTGTATATTATTGGAACTCAAAACGCACTAACGAATGTAAAATCTTTTGTCGGAAAGGAATTTCCGTATTATAGTACAGATTATTCAGCCGGAAGTTTAGGTCTAATTTTCGAGAAAGTAAAACCGAATGCAGTTGTGCATTTGGCTGCTCACAGGCCGGCTGGTAATAACGAGTTTATCGATGCGTATTTTGAAAATTTGCGAATGTCAGCAAATCTATTTGAAGCTTGTTTAAACAATAATATCACGAATATTATAAACACTTCCACAAGGTTGATATATACACAGCAAAATTCAAAACCATGGGCTGAAAAGGCTGTTGTTTGCCCTAATGGATATTACGCTTTATCCAAACACTGGGTAGAGCAAACAGCAGCGTATTTTAACAATAAGGGATTAAATATTAAAACATTACGCTTGGCACAAGTTGTCGGCTATGGCGAGCGTGAGGGTTATCTATTGCAAATTTATGCTGAGAATGCAAAAAAAGGATTGCCTCTAACTGTTTTTGGCGAGTGCAATGGTAAACGACATTATGTTTATGTAAATGATGTTGTGTCGGCAATTAAAGCAGCATTATTAAAACCAGAGTTAAAAGGAGTTTATAATGTTGGCATGAAAAATATTTATGGTTTTGATGAATTGGCACAAACCATAAATCAAGTTTATGGAAACAAATCGGAAATTGTTTATAACACCAAAGCCAAAGCCGATGAAAATATTTATGAAATGGACATAAGCAAGGCAGAGCGCGAATTAGGCTGGAGTGCCATGTATGATTTATCTTCGGCATTTGTTGATATGAGCAAATTTTAATAATATTTGCAGATATTTAATAGTTAGGTTTTGTTGTAACGTTTTAATTAAAGGATGAATTATTCAGTTGTAATACCGGTTTATAAAAGTGCTTCAAGTTTGCAAGAAATTGTAGAACAATTTAAGGGTTTGCAACAAAAACACGATGTAAAATTTGAAATAATTTTTGTTAACGACAGCCCGTTTCACGAAGAAACCTGCAATACTTTATCTTCGCTAAGCAGCAGCAACGATTTTGTAAAAGTGATAACATTGCGTAAAAATCAAGGGCAACATTTGGCGATAATAGTTGGCTTAAGTTATGCAAAAGGCGATTATGTAATTACTATGGATGACGATTTGCAGCATCCGGTGTGCGAAATCCCAAACTTGATTGATGCAATGTCGGAGAACCCAAATTTAGACGCTGTTTTTGCAATTCCACCATTCGAAAGGCGAAAGCACCATATTTGGCGAAATTTTGGCAGCTTTTTGATTGCGAAACTTGACAACTTTTTCTTAAAAAAACCCAAAGGCTTGGTGAAGTCTAGTTTTAGAATATTCAAAAAAAGCATTGCTGAAAGTATTGTTTCAAACTATAATGCCATGCCATCGGTGTCTAGCTTAATTATTTTTTACACCCACAGCATTAAAAACATACGTGTTGAGCACCACAAGCGTGTTTACGGTAAGAGTAATTATACCCTCAGAAAATTAGTGAGTCTTACGCTCAATAATTACATTAATTTTTCATCATTGCCTTTAAAGATTATGGGATTTATCGGATTTGTAGCTTTTTTTGTTACTATCGTTTTTGTCGTTTTTACGGTAATCAGAAAAATGTTTTTTGGTCTGTCATATCCGGGATACACTTCAATAATTGCACTGACTGGCTTACTCGGTAGCCTAAATCTTTTAACACTTGGTTTTATTGGTGAATATTTGATTCGGATAATTAAAGGAATACAAAAGCCGGGAATTCGCGATATGGTTTCATCCGAAAGCTAAACAAAAGTAACAATGCCCGAAATGGAAAGAATATTGGTTTTAGGAGTTGGAAACGCTCAGGTTGATTTTATTAAGTATTGTAGGGATTTTGGATTTGAGGTTTTTGCCTGTAGTTATCGGCACGAAGGACGGGGCATAAAATATGCTAATCATTTTGAGATAATCGATATAAAAGATATTGAAGGAGTAAAAAAATTCGTTTCACGGAATAATATTGATTATATCTACAGCGTTGGCAGCGATGTTGCCATGCCTGTGGTAAGCGAAATTTCTTCTTTGCTGAAGAATCAAAATTTCATGCAAAACAACACAGCGATAATATGCAACAATAAGACGAAGCTACGCGACACATTACAAAATCTGAAATCAGGGATTTATAATGTTGCCTATACACATATTGTTAGTGTTGACGATGTTGAAACCTGGGATGTATTTCCTGCCATGGTAAAACCTGTTGATAGTCAGGGACAGAGAGGGATAACCAAGGTTGAGAACAAAGAAGAGTTAAAAAATGCAGTAAAAACAGCTATAGCATATTCACCATCTTGCAGGGGAATTATTGAGGAGTTTGTAGCGGGTTTTGAAATCTCTGTCAATACATATTTACTCAATGGTAATCCAGTTTTCTATTTTCTTACAGAAAGAATAAGCTTTGATAACTATCCAGGCGGCATTATTAAGAAACATCTATACCCAGTAACGAAAAAGATACCCGAAAGTGCGATTAAGGACTTGGTGTGCGACACAGCCCGGCATCTTGGAATTATCAATGGGCCAGCATATTATCAACTCAAAATTACGCCCAAAAAACAAGTCAAAGTTATTGAAATAACACCCCGATTTGATGGCTGTCATTTATGGCATTTAATTAAACAAATGGGCGGCCCCGATCTATTTAAGATAGTATTAAATCATATTCGGGGAATTGAACCTAGTAAAAACGATTTTATTGACTTACCTAAAAATATTGTCTCAGAACTTGAGTTTTTCACTTGCCCATCCCACCAAATTATGAATAGGGAAGCATATAAAGTTTCTGATAAAGCCATATATGTTGAGTGGTATTACGAGAATGGAGAGCTAACTCGTCCCATAAATACTTTTCAAGAGAAAGTTGGTTATCAGATTTGTATTGATAGATAAAATAGAATTTAATTTACCCCAGATTAGCTGAAAAAAGCAAAAAGCATTAAGAAACACCCACCCCGCCCCGTACGCCACGTTTAGGTTATCTCTGCGCACTTTGCGTTAATCTTTGTGTCCTCTGCGGTAAAAAGAAATCGTAATGCGTTAGATAAATACAGAACCGCCACGATACGCCACAACCGCCACGTTTATAAATTCCCCCAGTGCCTTCTGCGCTAACAACCGTCTCTGTAGCGGTTAAAAAACTTTATCGCATACTTAATTTCAAAAAATTGCATCTTCATTTAGGAAATAAAATTTATTTATAAATTGCGAAAAAAAATGATACCCTTCAACAAGCCCTATATCACAGGAAAGGAAGTGCACTACATCTACGATGCTGTGGCCACCGGTAAAATTTCGGGAAATGGTAAATACACAAAGCTCTGCCAGGAGTTCATGGAACAAACCTGGGGCTTTAAGAAAGTGCTGCTTACTACCTCATGTACCGATGCACTCGAAATGGCTGCAATGTTGCTCGACATTAAGCCCGGCGATGAAGTAATTGTGCCATCTTATACCTTTGTAAGCACCGCCTTGGCATTTGTGCGACAGGGAGCCCATATCGTGTTTGCCGATAGCCGGCCTGATTGTCCGGGTATTGACGAATCGAAAATAGAAGCACTGATTACCCCAAAAACCAAAGCCATCGTGCCGGTTCATTATGCCGGAGTGGCCTGCGATATGGATGTAATTATGGATATTGCCAACCGGTATAATTTATGGGTAGTCGAGGATGCGGCACAATGTATCGATTCGTTTTATAAAGGCAGAGCATTGGGGAGTATAGGTCATCTGGGGTGTTTTTCGTTTCACGAAACCAAGAATTTACAATGCGGAGAAGGAGGGGCTTTAGCCATAAATGACGATAGATTTATCAAGCGATCCGAAATAATCTGGGAAAAAGGCACCAATCGCGCTGAGTTTTTTCGGGGTGAAGTAAACAAATACGGTTGGGTTGATATAGGATCTTCTTTTTTACCATCCGAAATTGTTGCCGCTTTTTTGTGGGCGCAGTTAGAGAATTATAAAGATATTCAACAAAAGAGAATTCATTTATGGAGTAATTATTATAATCGATTAAGCCCTATCGTTGGTAAATGCAATCTAAGGCTGCCGATAATACCAGATTTTGCCTCTAATAATGCCCACATGTTTTATTTGGTGTGTGGTAGTTTGCAAGAGCGAACTCATTTATTGGGTGGACTTAAAGAACAAGGAATTCTTTCGGTTTTTCATTATTTGGCCTTACATAGAAGCGATTTTTATAAAAATAAAAGCGAAAATATTCTATTACCCAATTGCGATAGGTTTGCCGATTGTTTATTCCGGCTGCCTTTATATTTTGAGATGACTGAGGCTGACACCGAAGTTGTTTGTTCTGCAATTAATAATGTGTGTTGCTCCGGTTGAAGATGTTGAATTTTGATTATTTCATAAGGACATTTGATGCCTATTTTACGGGTTGGGATTTTGCTATTATGCCTTTTATTTTAATTGCAATTGCTTTGTATGGGCGTTCGGTTAAAAAGAAAAGAGAAGTCAGTGATCCGGTATATCATTACTACGCCCTAGCCTTAAATATAAAAATAATTGGAGCGGTATTGTTTTGCCTTGGCTACACCATTCTGTTGCGGGGCGGTGATACCAGTTTATATTTTTGGAGCAGTCGTTCGTGTGCCAATTTAGCCTATGACGATTTTGGGGCGTATTGGCAAATTCTTATAGGAAAAGTAAATACCGAAACCTTGTCGGCATTTAACAGCGAAACCGGCTATGTGGCTTATACCCGCGATATGCGTGCTTTTGCCGTAGTGCGACTTACTTCGGTAATTTCACTTGTATTTGGCAAATCGTATTTGCTAACTACCATGGCACTTAATTTAGTGCTTTTTAATGCATTTTGGCGATTTTTTCGTTTGCTGCATAGTTTGTATCCTCATTTGGCCAAGCCCATGTTCTGGAGTGTGTTTCTAATTCCATCGGTGGTGTTTTGGGGAAGCGGTATTTTAAAAGATTCTTACACCATGGCGGCTACATTATGGTTTACCTATGCTGCCTATTATCTCATCATAAAATTCGACAGAAAACAGTTTTGGCGTTGTGTGCTGTATGCCATTATTTCGGTGTATATTTTTGTGATTATTAAACCCTATATTTTGTTTGCACTTATTGGAGGTATCAGCATGTGGTTTGTGTTTGGTTGGTTAAAAAAAGTGAAACGCCCTTTTTTAAGGGTTTTTGTGTTTCCGTTATTGTTGGGCCTCGCTTTTGTCGGTGCAGGTGCCGGTGTTGTCAGGTTAACGCAATCGGCCGGGGGCTTTTACCGTTCACCCGAAACGATGATGGAAAGGGCTGTGATAATTCAGAACGACCTGAAGCAAGATTATTATGGCGACAATAGTTTTGATATTGGTCGTTTCGATGCGTCGTATTCTGGAGTTATGTCGAAATCTCCCATTGCCATAGTGTCCGGATTATTTCGTCCGTTTCTGTGGGAGGCAACTGGGCCTACTTTGTTTATGTCGGCAATCGAAAATACTGTAATTATGGTTTTGTTGTTATTGGCAATACTGGGACGTGGAATAAGAAATTTCTTCAAGCAGCTTTCGGAGAACCATTATGTGGTTTTTGCTTTGAGTTTTTCGATGCTGTTGGCGTTTATGATTGGCTTGACTACTGCCAATTTTGGAGCCTTAGTCCGCTATAAAATTCCATTTTTGCCCTTGTTGATCTCTGCATTGCTTATTATTTACTTTAATTATCGAAAGATTAGAAAAGATAGTAAAATCACAAGTAAACACCCTATTGATGAGAAAAATTACCCATAAACAACTGATTGTGTTGATTTTGCTTGGCGCATTATGTGTTCGTCTGATATTCACCATATTTGTTGCCCAAACCTACTTCGGAAAACCTGATTTCTATGTTATGGGCGATACCCAAACTTATATGACCATGGCTACCAATTTGGTGGATCATGGAAGCTACAGCACCTCTCCCGACAATCTTAATGGAGTTGCCTCTCGCCTACCGGGATATCCATTATTATTATCCATAGTGTATTTGATTTGTGGGAGAAATATTCTATTAAGCTTTTTTGTTGTTATTACCCTTCAAATATTGGCTGATGTGTTGAGTGCTTATTTTCTGTATCGCATCAGCCTGAAATACCTCAATTCAAAGCGGATTGCTTTATTATCGATGCTCCTCTATTCGATATACCCATTTATAATTGTCTGGGTGCCGGTTGTGGCTACTGAAACATTCTCTGTTTTTTTTATGTTATGGGGATTGTTGATTCTCGGTGCAGCTCCCAAAATACGAAATTGCTTAATTGGAGGGGCACTATTGGCAGTAAGTGTATTTATGCGTCCTCAAATATCGGTGTTGATAGTAATTTTTATTCTCGTTTATCTGATTACCCATCGAAAAGTATTAAAGAAGGCAATGGTTTCGGTTTTTCTTATGGCATTGGGCTTTGGTATGGTATATTCGCCTTGGGTGATTCGCAATTATATACTTCTCGACCAACTGGTTATTTTTCAAAAAATATCGGGAGGAATTCCTACTTTTAATCGCGACGTGAAAGCGGTGCGATCTTATATTTATTCAATAAAGACCGAATGGGACCCGCAGTTTTTTCAAATTGTTCGCAACGAAGCGGTTGATTGGCCCGAAATTGCCTATATTTCGAAAGAAGACAGCCTGATGTTGCGACGTGCCGAGTATTTGGCCAAAAATTGTGGTTCGGGCATTAGTTGTTGGGCAGAATATTGGAACATGGACAATAAAAGAATGTCCGAATGCAAGTCGTGCAACGATTCTATTGTGTATTATTTTACCACATTGCGAAAGCGGCAAATTGAGGCAAATCCATTTCATTATCATGTTGTTTTACCGGCAAAAAATCTAGGCAAGGCCCTGTTTAAAACAGGTTTTACAAAAGAAAGTAGGGGGGGAGTTTTATTAATTGGCAATATTTTGTTCTTGTTTCGGAGTCTGTTACTTATTTTGGGTTTGATAGGTGTTTTTATTATGATGAAACGAAAGATATTGTTGGGCTATGTGATTTTTATTTTTTGGGCAACTGTCTATTTTTATTTATGCTATGTTACCCGAAACCTCGAAATGCGTTATTTCCTAAACAACGATGTGCTAATGCTGATTCCAGCCGCCTATTTGCTTCATCTGTTGTGGTGTCGATTAAGGAAAATAAATACTATTGCCCAAGATACCAATGGATTGCACTGATTGTTTTTAGGCTAAAATTATTTTCAGGGACTCATCAAAATCGGTTTATAAAACCCTACCGATTTGCGATAACTTTTCGAAATTGTTAGTAAAATATCTCTTAGATTTGCGATGCGTTTCGGAAACGAACAATAACCGGAGAACTATGAGCGATGCAATCAAACACGAATGCGGAATAGCCATCATCAGGCTGCTGAAACCGCTGGAATATTATCACCAGAAGTACGGCACCTGGCAATGGGGAATGAACAAACTCTACCTGCTGATGGAAAAGCAGCACAACCGCGGCCAGGATGGTGCCGGGGCAGTATGCATTAAAACCGATATGCAGCCCGGCGTAAAATACATCAACCGATACCGCTCGGTGCGCATAAACCCCATTCAGCATATTTTCGAACAGATAAACGATAACCTGAAACGTAGCATCGAAGCTGACGAAACCTGCCTGCACGATTGCCAGACAGCCAAAACCAATGTCGATTTTGCCGGTGAAGTGTATATGGGTCACCTGCGTTACGGCACCTTCGGAAAAAACGAAATCGAATATGTGCATCCGGTTATCAGGCAGAACAACTGGCGTTCGCGCACACTGGTTATGGCCGGAAACTTCAACCTCACCAACGTGGATGAAATGTTCCGCTACCTGATAGATTTTGGCCAGCACCCCCGCGACTATTCCGATACCGTTACCGCCCTCGAAATGGTGGGTCTCTATCTCGACGAAGAAAACCAGCGCCTGTTTCGCGACTACAAAAACAAAGGCATTCCCAATAAGGATATTTCGCATCACATCGAAGGAAACATCGATCTGAACAAAATTCTGGCAAGTGCCAGTCAGAACTGGGACGGGGGCTATGCCATGGCAGGGCTGCTGGGTCACGGCGATTCGTTTGTGATTCGTGACCCCTGGGGGATACGGCCTGCACATTACTATGCCGACGACGAGGTGGTGGTGGTGGCATCGGAACGACCCGTAATTCAAACCGTGTTCAACGTGCCATTCGAAAAGGTGAACGAGGTGTTGCCCGGTCATGCACTGGTTATCCGCAAAAACGGTACGGTGCAGCACAGCCTGGTTCGTGTGCCGCGCACAACAACGCCCTGTTCCTTCGAACGCATCTATTTCTCGCGGGGTACCGATACCGATATTTACCGCGAGCGCAAGAAACTCGGCGAATTGCTGGTGCCGAAAATACTCGAAGCCATTGATTACGATTTCGAAAACACGGTGTTCTCGTTTATCCCCAATACTGCCGAAACCGCTTTCTATGGTATGTTGAAAGGTCTCGAGAACTACCTGCTGCAGCGAAATAAAAAGATTATATCCGAGAACCGCGATCACCTCAACGACGAACTGCTCGATCAGATTTTCTCGCTGCGACCCCGTGTCGAGAAGATTGCCGTGAAGGATGTGAAGCTGCGCACCTTTATCAGTAACGACGAAAGCCGAAACGATCTGGTGAATCACGTCTACGACATTACCTACGGCACCATTGTTCCGCATCGCGACACGCTCGTAATTATCGACGACAGCATTGTGCGTGGCACCACCCTGCGCGAAAGCATCCTGCGCATTCTCGACAGGCTGAATCCGCGCAAAATAATTATTGTGTCGTCGGCACCGCAGATACGCTACCCCGACTGCTATGGGATTGATATGGCCAAACTGGGCGATTTTGTGGCTTTTCAGGCGGCTATTGCCCTGCTCAACGAGCGCGGAATGCAGCATATTATCGAATCGGTGTACGAAAAGTGCAAGGCGCAGCAAAACCTTCCGAAAGAAGAGATTATTAATTATGTGTCGCAAATATACCAGCCATTCAGCACCGAGGAAGTGTCGGCCAAAATAGCCGAGATTATCCGCAACAGCCATATTAAATCGGATGTAGGGGTTATTTTTCAGACGGTTGAAGACCTGCACCGTGCCTGCCCCGCGAACCATGGCGATTGGTATTTTACGGGCGATTACCCAACCCCCGGCGGCAACAAGGTGGTAAACACTTCGTTTATTAATTTTAAGGAAGGCCGCAACCAACGGGCGTATTAGAATCTTCTCCCCCCTGAACATTCCGCTTTTTTATCTGTTTTCTTTTAAAAATTGAAAAGACTGGCGGCAAAATGATTAGTTTTGTTGTTGTTCTTTTTTTGAAACGAAGTAAACGATATGGCAGACACCGAAAACCAGGACCAACTCTTGCAGGATGTTACCCGCAACGAATACAAATACGGGTTTGTTACCGAAGTCGAGCACGACACCATCCCCCGTGGATTGAGCGAAGACACCGTGCGCCGCATTTCTGCCCTGAAACAGGAACCCGAATGGATGCTCCGATTCAGGCTGAAAGCCTACGAAAAATGGCTCACCATGAAAATGCCGGCTTGGGCGCACCTCACCATCCCCGAAATCGACTATCAGGCAATCTACTACTACGCCGCCCCCAAACAGAAACCCAGCCTCGAAAGCCTCGACGAAATCGACCCCGAGATTAAAAAAACCTTCGATAAGCTCGGCATTCCCCTCGACGAACAAAAACGCCTGTCGGGTGTGGCCATCGATGCCGTGTTCGATTCGGTATCGGTGAAAACCACCTTTCAGGAAACCCTTGCCGAAAAAGGAATTATCTTCTGCTCATTCAGCGAGGCCGTGCGCAACCACCCCGATCTCGTGCAGAAATACCTCGGCTCGGTGGTGCCCTATGGCGACAACTACTTTGCAGCCCTCAACTCGGCCGTTTTCAGCGACGGTTCCTTCTGCTACGTTCCGCAGGGCGTGCGCTGTCCCATGGAACTCAGCACCTATTTCCGCATAAACGCAGCCAACACCGGCCAGTTCGAGCGCACCCTGATTATTGCCGACGAAGGCGCCTACGTGTCCTACCTCGAAGGCTGCACCGCCCCCATGCGCGACGAAAACCAGCTGCATGCTGCCGTGGTTGAAATTGTGGTTCACAAAAACGCCGATGTAAAATATTCGACGGTGCAAAACTGGTATCCCGGCGACAAAAACGGCAGGGGAGGTATTTATAACTTTGTTACCAAACGCGGCATCTGCAAGGGCGACAATGCACACCTGAGCTGGGCGCAGGTTGAAACCGGCTCGGCCATTACCTGGAAATATCCCAGCACCATTCTGCATGGCGACAACTCGTCGTCGGAATTCTACAGTGTAGCCGTTACCAACAACTACCAGCAGGCCGACACGGGTACCAAAATGATTCACCTCGGCAAAAACACCAAAAGCCTCATAGTGTCAAAAGGTATTTCGGCGGGCCACAGCCAGAACTCCTACCGCGGTCTGGTAAAAGTGGGAAAGAACGCCCAGAATGCCCGCAACTTCAGCCAGTGCGACAGCCTCCTGCTCGGCGATAAGTGCGGAGCCCACACCTTCCCCTACATCACGGTCGATAACGAAACTGCGGTGGTGGAACACGAAGCCACCACCTCGAAAATTGGCGAAGACCAGATATTTTACTGCAATCAGCGGGGTATCGCCACCGAAGATGCCATTGGCCTGATTGTGAATGGCTATGTGCGCGAAGTGCTCAACCAGTTGCCCATGGAATTTGCCGTGGAAGCCCAGAAATTACTTCAGGTTAGTCTCGAAGGCAGTGTAGGATGATTCGCGATGTAACATACAACCGTTTCAACACCATGATGGAAACCCGCGATTTCGATCCCCGGCATATTTTTGCATTGTTGCAAAGCGACGATAGCATGGTGGCCGAGGCCATCGAAACCGCGTTGTATGGTAAGCATCCCCACGCCTGGCGCAGCGCATGGTGTCTCAAGCACTTTCTGCCTGAGGGCAACACGGCGCTTCAGCAGCAGCTTGGTGCCTTGCTCGACCGCGTAGAAACCGCCAGCCCCGACGGCTACCAGCGCGAACTGCTCAAACTCATCAGCCTCTGTACATTGAGCGATGATCTGTTGGGCCGCCTTACCGACATTTGCTTCAGCATCTGGGAACAACCCCGCAAGCAGGGTTCGGTTCGCAGCGAAGCCTACAAAACACTCGTAAGCATCGCCGCCGTTTATCCCGAACTCAAACCCGAACTGGTGCTCATCTTCGACGCCTATTCCGACACATTCAGCCACGGCATAAAACATTCGCTTTCGCGGATGCGAAATCAACTCGAAAAAGAAATTAAACAGAATAAAACCACCGAATTATGTTAAGCATTAAAAACCTGCACGCAAAAATCAACGATAAAGAAATTCTGAAAGGCCTCGACCTCGAAGTAAAACCGGGAGAGGTACACGCCATTATGGGTCCCAACGGTTCGGGCAAATCGACGCTGGCTGCGGTGCTTACCGGCCGCGATTTGTTTGAAGTTACCGCCGGCGATGTGCACTTTATGGGTAAAAACCTGCTTGAGATGTCGCCCGAAGACCGTGCGCGCGAAGGTATGTTCCTCAGTTTTCAGTATCCCGTTGAGATTCCCGGCGTAAGCATGGTAAACTTTCTGCGCACTGCCGTAAACGAAAAACGCAAGTATCATGGCGAAGAACCGCTCAGTTCGGCCTCTTTCCTGAAGTATATGCGCGAAATGAGCGAAATGGTCGAAATCGACAGCAAGCTCACCAACCGCTCGGTGAACGAAGGCTTTTCGGGTGGCGAGAAAAAGAAAAACGAAATATTCCAGATGGCCATGCTGCAACCCCGTCTGGCAATTCTCGACGAAACCGATTCGGGTCTCGATATCGATGCGCTGCGCATTGTGGCCAACGGTGTCAACAAACTGAAAACCGAAAACAACGCCACCATCGTAATAACCCACTATCAGCGCCTGCTCGATTACATTGTTCCCGACAAGGTTCACATTCTCTACAATGGACGTATTGTGAAAACCGCCGGCAAAGAATTGGCCCTCGAGCTTGAGGATAAGGGCTACGAATGGATTAAAAACAGTGTTCAGCAATAAATTGATGCACATTATGACAATTACCGAAACCTATATCGGCTTGTACGAATCCTTGCTGCGGAGCGGATTAAACGGCGATGGTTTTGCCCCGCACCGCGAAGAGGCACGCCGATTGTTGTCGCTGAGTGGAATCCCTTCGCACGACGACGAAAACTATAAATACTCCGATTTCACAAAAAAACTCGACGACAAGTACCAGTTCAGCCTCTCGCCCGAAAAAATACAGGTTGACCTCAACCACTTCTGGCAGTGTCAGGTTCCCCAGATGGACACCAAAGTGATACTGCTGTCGAATGGGTGGTATTACGAAAAGAACGATGTGGACCAGGGTATGCCCGAAGGAATTATTGTGTGTGGTTTGCGTGAGGCATCCGAAAAGTATCCGCAGCTTTTCCGGCAATACTACAACCGCTATACGCCCGGAGCCGATGGCTTCACCCACCTGAATACGATGTTTGCCAACGATGGTGTGTTTGTGTATGTGCCCGATGGTTTGCATGTTGATAAAACCATTCAGCTGGTGAACCTTACCCACGGCTTTACCAACCGATTTGTGATGCAGCGCAACCTGATTGCCGTAGGCCGCAATGCCTCCCTCAGGATTATGATTTGCGATCATACCCTCAACAAAACGCAGAACATGGTAAACAATGTTACCGAATCGTTTATCGGCGAAAATGCTTCGCTCGAAATGTATTCCATACAGAACGAGCCCGATCAGTCGGCGGTAATCAAAAGTTTGTTCTTTCATCAGGAAGCCGGAAGCCGTCTCACCAACCTGGCTTTTTCGCTTCACGGAGGTATGCTGCGCAATAATGTGAATGTAAAGCTGGCCGGCGAACATGCCGAATCGCGTCTGTATGGTCTTTTCCTGAACGACAGGCAGCAGCGGGTCGATAATTTTACTTCGGTCGATCATGCCGTGCCCCATTGCACCAGCAATCAGTTTTATAAGGGCATCCTCGACGAAGATGCACACGGTGCTTTTCAGGGAAAAATTCTGGTGCAGAAAGATGCTCAGAAAACCGAAGCTTATCAGTCGAACAAAAATATCTGCCTGACACCCACGGCAAAAATGCGTACCAAACCACAACTCGAAATTTATGCCGACGATGTAAAGTGCTCGCATGGGGCAACGGTCGGGCAACTCGACGATGTGGCACTGTTTTATCTTCGCTCGCGCGGAATATCCGAAAAGGAAGCGCGTTTGATGCTGATGCATGCCTTTGCCAATGATATTGTGAGCAAGATTGAGGTGCCTGCATTGCGTGAGCAGATTTCGGGTTTGGTGAACTCAAGGCTCCGGGGCGAATTCTCGGAATGTAACCATTGTCTGCTGAATTGTTCCCGATAAATTGTTTGGGCTTGCTTTAAAGTGATGAACCTGTTTGTTGAAGATAGTTTATTTAACAATGGGACTACTTACTTATAAAATGAGTTTCATTTTTTACTTTTTGTCTTGACATTTCTGCGACGCCTGCCACCCGTCTTTGCGAGGACGAGGTACGAGGACGATGCAATCTGTACTTTGACGGGTGGAAATAATAACGACAACGTAGCACTGATGTTATCACCCGTTGCCGAGCCGGTCACCGAGCGGAGTCGAGGTGGAGCCGAGGTGCCCGGTATGTCGTTATAACAATACAAAATCGCTAGCCCCCAATTGCCCGTAGGGCATAAACATTATTAATAGTAATGCGAATAAAACCGTGTTTCCCGTAGGGAATCAACAACAAAATTCTGAGGTTAATGTCCTACGGACAAAAATTCCTTTTTAACTGCAAATCTATCGATGTTGAAGCCCTACGGGCTAAATACACCTCACCTCCCAATCCGGGTCACCGACACGGGGCTCGGAGTTAATTTGGGTGGGCTTTTGTTACAAAGTCATTCGGGAAAACGCTTACATACGAGTCCTCGGGGAGTGACCCGTATGAGGAAGAAATTAATAGTTTACCGTATCATTCTATCAATTCTTAAAAAGTTTCCCTGAATAGAATCTATTATTTTGTTCAACGGTGTAAATATACAAGCCGGTATTCAACCAGTCAATATTCAATGTATATTCGTTTTGGATTAATTGTGACAGAATGCATTTACCCGTTAAATTGTAAATTTTAAAAATCACATCCCTTGTATCCGATACATAAATAGTGATTTGGCTATCTGCAGGGTTTGGGTAAACAGAGGTTGTGACTTGGTTGCTTGGGGCAATAAATTGTACAGAGCAGTTTTCGACA
>JAKQPY010000229.1:0-18279 GCA_029564465.1 Bacteroidota bacterium
TTCCAATTCATATCTATTGAGGAATAACGACACTGTAATTTTTGTGGGAAGTTATACTGATTATTACAAAGCATATGGCTTAGAGCCTATAATGATGAAATATAACTTAGAAACGCGAACTATGGATACCATAATCAGTTATAATCATTGTGTGCAAACCTCAAATCCACAAAAAGCAATTCTATACTTAATAGACACTACCGAAACAGGATTTATAATAACCGGTGATTATTCGTACAACGGGCAAAACTCTTTTCCACTGGTGATTTTCACGAACAGGGCTGGCGATACACTGGGTGTGAAGCAATACCCGTTTTTACCTGCCAATCCATATCGGCGGCGGGTGTTCCCGTACCAAACCATAGCTGTGCCAGCCGGGGGCTATTTGATGAGTTGCCAGGACGAAATTGGCCCTGTTGACATTTGGCCACAAAGGCAACGGGCTTGGTTTGTAAGGTTAGACAGTGCGGGTAACGAGTTGTGGCGAAGGACTACAGCCACACAAGACACTATTTGTTATCATCCTTTTGCATTTGTTATGCCCGATGGTGATTACCTGATTACGTGGAGTGACAATGATTTATATCATGCAAATAATAATAATCGCAGTATATGGCTCGCTCGGATGGACAACAACGGGAATATCAGTCAGAAACGAAAAATTCAGGATTATATAAGCGAGCTACCAAACAAATATTTTTGGGTAAACGATTATTACCAAGATAGCTTAGGAAATATATACCTTACCGGTGAGGCGGCATATTACACGCAACCCGGATTTATACTTAAAATAAACCCGCAGGGCGAGGTGGAGTGGTACAGAGATTATGTGTGTTTTCCCGAAAATAATGTGAATACGCCCTGGACGAAATTTTATAGCATAACTCCTACGCCCGACGGTGGGTTTATTATGGGTGGGGAGTATTACAGCCCCCCGAGCAGTATGTTTCCGTCGGGAGTGCAAAAAGGACTGGCGGTAAAGGTGGATGCATGCGGCTGCCTTGAGGAGGACTGCAACCCCGATTGCTACAACGGGTATAGCACGCAAACGATAAAGGCCATGCAGGCAGCGGTTTACCCGAACCCGGTAAGGGATGTGGTAACTGTAAGCCTGCCGATGAAGGGTAGCTCTGCGAGAATTGAATTGTTTGATGCCACGGGTTGCCAGTGGGTTGATGTAGTGCGGGAGTGCAGCGAGACGACAACGGGTTCGGAGGTGAAACTGAATGTTGCCGGGCTGCCTTCCGGGGTGTATTTATTGAATGTTTGGGTTGGGGGGAAGCTGTGTACGGGGAAGGTGGCGGTGGAGTGATAAAGTCAGATGTCAAAAGTCAAATGTTTTGAAACGGTTTTGACGGAGGTGGTAGTTCTCGATTAGTACCGTTCACTTTGGCTTGAAACTATTGTTTACTATCTTTCTTTCCCGGTTTTAGAATTCTGTCGGGGTTTTTGCGTAAAAAGTCTTCCCAGTTTTTGTAGGACGAACCGCCGGTGATTACCTGTGCCTGATAGTGATGGCACAGGGCGACTGCCAGTCCATCGGTGGCATCGAGGTGTTTGGGCAAGTCGTTGAAGTTAAGTATTTTCATCAGCATGGCGGCTACTTGTTCTTTGGCGGCGTTGCCGTTGCCGGTTATCGACATTTTTATTTTTTTCGGGGCGTATTCAAAAATGGGAATATTGCGGTTGAGGGCGGCGGCAATGGCAGCACCCTGTGCCCGCCCGAGTTTCAGCATCGATTGTACGTTTTTTCCCTGAAACGGTGCTTCAATAGCCAGTTCATCGGGTTTGTAGCCATCGATTAATTGCATGGTGCGCTCAAAAATGTGTTTCAGTTTCAGGTAGTGGTCGTCCATTTTGTGCATATCAACAATGCCGAGGCTTTCGAGAGCCACAACGTTGTTGACCACGTGAATTACTCCGTATCCCATCAGGTTGGTGCCGGGGTCGATGCCGAGAATTATTTTATCGCGGGTATCTTTCATTCGAGTGAATCGCTTAGTCGGTCACCACGCAAAAAACGGAATCGTTTACGGGCCTCCACAGTGTAGATACTCGACGGGTAATCGGTCATCAGCTGCTTGTAGAGTTCCATGGCTTTGGTTTTGTCTTTCAGCGTATAGTCGTACAGACGGGCCAGTTGGTGCAGGGCATTATCGCCCAAAATATCGTAGGGATAGTTTTTAACAACGGTCTGGTAGGCTTCGGCGGCTTCGCTGTAGCGCCCCAGCGATTCGTAAATGGTGGCTTTGCGGTAGTGCACATCGTCGAGTAGTTCGTGCCCGGGGAATGCTGTGAGAATACTGTCAAGTGTGAGTAGTGCCTGCGCTTCCTGATGTTTGTAGCGCAACAGGTCGGAGCGGGCAAACATACTGAGTGCCATGTAGGTGGTGTCGAGTGCAGAATTGTCGCTGATAAACAGCGACAGTTCGAAGGCGTCGTTGGCAATGAGGCGGCTGGTTCCTGCTTTGAGAATGTCGAGTTGAGCCAGTGCCCACTCGAACTGTCCGGTGTAGTAGGCGAGTCTGGCCTTGCGGAAACGGGCTTCGTGCCCAAAGGGGTTGTTGGCGTTGGCTTTTTCTACCTGCGCGTATATCAGCGTGGCGTCCCAGGGGTTGTTGTCAAACAAAAGTATGTCGCCATACAAAAGCTTGCATTCGGATATTTCGTTGGGCTGAAGCTTGTTCTCATCGATAACGGCTTTCAGAAAATTGGCGGCTTCCTGTGTTTTGTTCAGGTAGAATGCCTGAATGTTGGCCAGTGCATATATCAGCGAGAATGCTTGTTTTGTTCGGGTTTTGATAATGCTCTCTTTGAGCATGCCTTCGAGCCGTATCAGTTCTTCGGTGGTTCTCGAAGCTGTGTGTATTACCTTGCGGTACAGGGTGTTGAGATATTCGATACTGGCAAACTGATAATTCGGGTTGGTCTCTCCGGTTTTCAGCACATAGTCGAAACAGGTGAGTGCCAGTTCGTACTCTCCGTTTTCGCTGAGCATCTGCCCGAATTCAATCAGGCGTTTTCCGCCGCCGTTACTTTTTTTGTCGATGCTCACAATTTGGGTGTAGGCATCCTGATAGCGCCCGGTTTGGGTGTACTGCCAAATCAGGAGCTCGGCATATACGGTTTTTTGCGGATACTTCTGGATGCGCATCAGCAGGTTGGTTTCGAGCAGCTGGTTCAGGTCGTCTTCGGTGCTGCTGGCCATAATGTATTGATAGCGGCTTTCGACGCTGTTGAGATAATCGGGAAACTCGAAGAGCAGGTCGAGGAATTTCTCGGTCATTCTTTGATAGTTGCGCTGGAAGTAATAGAGGTTGGCCAGTTCGAAATCGAAATTGACTTTTTGCTGTGCTGCCGCTGTGGTATATAGCACCTCGGCATAGTCGAACATGCGGTTGGTGAGGAAATAGTTGGCCGTGTTGATGGTTTGGGCCTTGCTGACAGCCGAAAGTTTTATGGCTTTGTTGAATTGTGCATCGGCATCCTGGGTGTTACCCATGGCAACATAAACTAATCCGAGTTCTACGAGCAGACTGGGGTCGTTCTCGTTGCGTTTGACTTCTTTTTTTATGAATTTTTCGGCTTTCTCGAATTCTTTCAGTTCCGACAGGCATTTCAGGTAGTTGGTCAGGTACTGGCGATAACGGTATTTGTCATACAATTGTTCCCACAGTATGGCGGCCTTATCGAATTCGCGGGCATTCATATATTGTGCTGCCAGTTCCTGATCATAGGTTTGAGCCATGGCCGTGCGGGGCGATAATACTACCGCAGCCAAAACCACTACGAGGATAAGCAGGGTTTTTATGAGGCTACCTGTGCTTTTCAATGCTATCGGTTAACTTAACTATTTCGGGTTGATAACGGTAATACATTTGCTTATGTTGTTCGAGAAATCGAATTCTGCCCCTGATGTCGCTGGCCGTAAATTGCATGAGTGAATCTTCGGTATGCAGATACTGTGCAAGTTTCTCCCCGTCAATAAGGCGGTTTTCGATGTCCTGCTTCAGGTTTTCGAGTTGCACGCGGCGTATTTTCAGGTTGTCGAGCATGCTTTGATAATGCTTCCCGAGAAACTTTTTGAAGGTTTTGTCGATGGTGCCGTATTCATACAACAGCATCAGTGTGTTTGAATCGATGTCTTTCGAAAAGTCGGCAGTGCCAATAATTCGGTCATACTTTTTCACCGTGTCGTACAGAATTTTAATGCTGTCGGAATTGACGGCCGAAAGTTCTTCGTAAACCTGGGTGTTGAGCACCAGCAGCGAGTCGATTTTGGCAACAGCCTGTCGCTGGGCTTTATTCATGCATCCCGTACACAGCACTCCGGCTAATACGGCCAGGGCGAATATCATTGCAATGCGGGTTTTCATGTCAGTCGATTTTTGAAAATTTTGTGTACGGAATCAGGACTTCGGGAATGTGAATACCCTCGGGCGTCTGGTTGTTTTCGAGAATGGCAGCCACAATACGGGGTAGTGCGAGGGCGCTGCCGTTGAGGGTATGGGCTGTGATATTCTTTTTGGTTTCGCTGCTGCGATAACGCAGTTTGAGACGGTTGGCCTGAAAGCTTTCGAAATTCGACACTGAGCTTACTTCGAGCCAGCGTTCCTGGGCTGCGCTGTACACTTCGAAGTCGAAAGTCATGGCCGAGGTAAAGCTGATATCGCCACCGCAGAGTTTCAGAATCCGGTAGGGCAGACCGAGTTTGTTGATAATGCTTTCGACATGGATAAGCATTTCGTCGAGTGCCTGATACGAAGTTTCGGGTTTCTCGATGCGTACAATTTCTACTTTGTCGAACTGATGCAGTCGGTTCAGGCCTCTAACGTGTGCGCCCCAACTGCCGGCTTCGCGCCGGAAGCATGCCGAGTAGGCTGCGTTTTTCACCGGAAGTTTTTCCTCGGGAATAATCACATCGCGGTAAATGTTGGTCACCGGAACTTCGGCGGTGGGAATCATATAGAGATTGTCGGCGCCAATTTTATACATCTGCCCGTCTTTATCGGGAAGCTGTCCGGTACCAAAACCGCTGTCTTCGTTCACCATCAGCGGAGGCTGCACCTCGAGATAACCGGCTTTTTCGGCCTCGTCCAGGAAGAAGGCAATCAGCGCACGCTGTAGTTTTGCACCTTTGCCTTTGTAAACCGGAAATCCGGCACCGGTAATTTTTGTTCCCAGTTCAAAGTCGATAATGTCGTATTTGGTAATCAGTTCCCAGTGCGGGAGTTTTTGCGTGAGCAGGGGCATGGTTCCGCCCTGCCTGATAACCAGATTGTCGTCGGCCGTTTTTCCGGCAGGCACCGATTCGTGCGGGGTGTTGGGCAGACTTACCAATATCTGCTGTAATGCGGCTTCGGTTTCGGCCAGGCGGGTGTCGAGATCTTTCGATTCTTCTTTCAGTGCGGCCGATTGTTGTTTGTATTGTTCGGCTTCGGCTGCCTTGCCCTCGCGGAATAACTGACCTACCTGACGCGATGCTTCGTTGATTTTTCCAAGCAGGCTGTCGCGGGTGTGCTGCAGTTCGCGGCGTTGTTCGTCGAGTTCGAGAATACGGCCAATCGTGGCGCGGGCATCGTAATTTTTAATAGCCAGTAACCCGATGATGCGTTCCGGGTTTTCTTTTATTGCATTGATACTGAGCATAAATATGATATTAAAACAAATCCTGTTTTTTCTGCTAAGTTAGAAAAAACAGGACTGATAAAAAGAATGTTTTTCGAAAATATTACTCGGTCGCCGGATTGGTTTCTACCATCGGTATTACAGAAACATACGAACGATTGTCCGATTTTTTTGCAAATTTTACTTCGCCATCGCAAAGTGCAAAAAGTGTATGGTCTTTACCCATGCCAACATTGGTGCCTGCATGGTGAACCGTACCGCGTTGCCTTACAATGATGTTTCCGGAAATAGCATTTTGGCCTCCGAATATTTTAACGCCCAGACGTTTACTGTGCGATTCTCTTCCGTTGTGTGAGCTACCCGCCCCTTTTTTGTGTGCCATGACCTATAAATTTAAGCAATGATATCCTGAATTTGTATTTCACTGAAATCCTGACGGTGACCGTTCAGAATCTGATAGCCTTTGCGGCGTTTTTTCTTGAAAACAAGCACTTTATCACCACGCATGTGCGACAACACCTTGGCGGTGATTTTAGCGTTTTCTACTACCGGACGGCCTACTTTGAATTTGTTATCGTTCTCAACGAGAAGAACCCTGTCAAAATCAACATCGCTGCCTTCTGCTTCAGCAAGGCGGTGAACAAAAAGCTTGCTCCCTTTTTCAACCTTAAACTGCTGACCTGCTATTTCAACAATTGCGTACATCTTTCAAATTTTATCAATAATAAATACAACCACTTTTGGGAGTGCAAAGATAGAAAAAGATTAATACACAAGAAAATATTTTAAAAATTATTTCTGCCTGCCTCCAGTATTTACCGAAATACCTGCTGTAAACCACCTTCCGGGCAATGCAATGCCCCCGAAATCGACCTGTTCCGCTGCAAAAATATTTTGTATGGCGCAATGTATGCTCAGTCGCTGGCTTTGATAATACAATGCCACATCGACGTTTGACCACGACGGATAGGCCTGCTCAACATTATTTAAAGTGTATGTGCCGTTGCGTACTGTGTAGGTGAAACTAAAATTTGCCCCGAAATGCGTCGAAAACGGGGTGTCGAGTCGGGCAGTGATTTTATGACGCAGGTAATCGAGGCTGTAGGCCGATATTACACCACGGTCGTATTTCTCTTTATGTATATAGGTGTATGTTATGGCTGCCATTTTCAGGTATCGGGCAACTTTGGTTCCCGGCACAGGAGTCAGCATGGCCGAAAGGGTGTTCCCAAGGCTTAATAAACTGATGTGATTCATGGCAGTATATACTGTTTCGTCGGGTTGGCGAACCCAGTCGATGGTATTGTGCCCCGAAATAATAAATATCCGGTTTTGCATTTCGAAACTTTTGTATTTCAGCGTGAAACCCAACTCCCCGTTGAGGGCAGTTTCAGCCTGCAAGTGACTATTTCCCATACTGGTGGCACTGCGGTAATATAATTCGGTAAATGTGGGCAGCCGGTAGCTGCGGTTTACTCCTAACCAGATTCTGTAACGTTCAGCCTGCATATAGCTGATGCTGCCACCACCGCCGGGGATGAGAACGCCGCCATGCAGGATTACATTGGCCATCGCCTGAATTCGGAACCCCTTGATGTTGTTTGTACCGAATCCCGCAAAGGCATGGCTGAGGTTTTGGTTCGCAGCTTTACCAAAGTACACCGAGTCTTCGAAACGGTCTTTTACCGGATTTTCGAGGTTTTCGCCTAACACACTGCTTAAAATATGGTCGTAGCTGTGGCTGATTCCTGCTTTCCAGCTACCCAACCGCATGCTTCCTTCTATCTGCAGTGATGCCCCTAATTTATCACTGAGGTGGTAGTTATGGCCGGGATAGTAAACGCCCGGAGCGTATGCCGCGGTGTCACCGTCCCATATATAATAGTTACCCTGGCGTGTGTAGAGGCTTTCGCGGAAAAGCTCGAACCGATCGTGGTTGCGTTTCCAGTACAGCATGGGCTGGAGCGATATTTTTCCATTGGTTTTCAGACTGGCAGAGGTAAATCCGGTTTTAATGCTTTCGAATTGGCTGGGAAAACGATTGGAATAAAAACCCTGTGCACCAAAACTTTTGTTCATGATGCCGGCCTGAAACTGAAAGTTGTAATCTTTTTTGGTTATCAAACCAAAACGGTAATAGAGCTTTTCGGCATTGAAGTCGGTGTTGAAACGATATCCGGCACCTTGTTCGGTGGAATAGGCCAGGGTTGAGTGGGTGTTTCCCATGCTCAGGTTGGCCATGGCTTCGGCCTTGCGCATTTTGAACGAACCTCCCGATAGCCGTATCTCCATCCGGTTGCCGGTGTGTTGCCGGGTCGTATAACTGATCACGCCATTGTATGCTCCCGGTAGTGTCAGGATATTTTCGCCTGCCGAATATACACTCAGCCTGTCGATGCAGATGTCGGGAACGGGCAGGTTAAGATTGTGGTGTCCCGTTTGAGCATCGTTCATCGGAATGCCGTTGAGTAAAATAGCGCATTGTTCCGGCGAACCGCCCCGGTATTGAATGTCGCCCTGTATTCCCTGATTGCCCCGTTGCCTGATGTCAACGCCGGGCAAAAGCTCCGCAGCCTCCGGTTTACTCAGCGAAGAGAAACCCACCGGCGGCATGATGCTTTGAATGGCCTGTACAGGAAAAGCCAGCAAGCTTTCGTCGGGATTGATTTCGACTTCGGGGAGTGTGTCGGCCGCAATATCACCCGCTTGTGATTTGTCCTGCTGTGAGAAGCTTTGCAGGCTGATGAGCGAATACGATACGGCCAGAACCGAAATGCAGATGTGTTTACCCAGCGATGCAAAAACAGCGTAATTTTTACCCGTCCAGCGACGGAACCAGATGGTGTTTCCGGATTTTCTTACTTGTGCCTGCATTACTGTTATAATTTGGTCGCAAAGATATGAATATCGCGAATATCCCGGCTTCTTTGCAAACGATTTTCGATGAGATTATTGCAGCGACAGGGGCGAAGGCTTGTTTTTGAAGATATATTTCTTGTATAAGTCTATGGCTAACCCGTCGGCCAGACCCAATTGGGGGGCAATTACCGTTTCGATGTTTCCCCAGCGTAATATATTATTGAAAATTTTAGCTGCCGGAATTATCACATCGGCACGATCGGGACGTAACGAGAATTTTTCGATGCGTTCTTCGAAACTGTATTTTTCCAATTCTCCGAGGGCCAGCTGTATTTGGTCGCGGCTGATGGTGTAATCACCATTGCCGAATAGTTTGGTCAGAGCGCTGATGTTTCCGCCTGTGCAGATGCAGTTTACCTTTTCGTCGTGGGTAGGTAGATTGGTGAGCCAGTGTTCCATATCGTTCCATTCACCCGAATGCACCTTGTCGTACAACAGGCGGATGGTTCCGATATTAAACGAACGCGAGGTCATGAACTTCTCGTGTGTAAACAGCGAACATTCGGTGCTACCGCCCCCAACATCCACATACAGGGTATCGTCGTAAATGCGGTTGATGTAGATGTTGTTCACCTTGCTGATGATTTTGGCTTCTTCGGTGCCGTCGACCACGCGCAGGTTGATGCCGGTTTCTTTTTTTACCCTGTCGAGCACTTCTTTTCGGTTCGAGGCTTCGCGCATGGCCGAGGTGGTACATGCATCGAACGACACGGGCTTGTAAATTTCCATAATCAGCTTATAGGCTTTTAGTGCGCGGATGAGGTCTTCTACCTTTTCGTCGCTGATATATCCCTTTTCGAAAACATCCATTCCCAGACGAAGCGGTACCCGTACCAGTGCTATTTTGCTGGTAAGTGCCGATCCGAATTTTTCGTACACATGGGTTATCAGCAGTCGCCCTGCATTGGAGCCAATGTCAACCGTGGCAAAAATCATGGGTTATGTCTCTTTTTTAAATAATTGTAAATGTCAACCTGAGCCCGCACAGCCGGCATGTCGTTTTTCTTGAGTTCACAATTCAGTGTTTTATCCACGATACGGGCTTTACTATTGTCGGAAAGCTGAATTCTGAGCATGTCGAGCATTTCTTTCTGTATATCGGGGTCGTAAATCGGGGTCGTAACCTCAATACGGTTGTCTAAGTTCCTTATCATCCAGTCAGCCGAGCTGATGAAGAATTTGGGTTTGCCTCCATTGCAAAACACCAGCGAGCGCGAGTGCTCGAGGAACCTGTCGACAATGCTGATGATTTCGAGATTCGGGTGCATGTTGGAATGCAATATGCAAATTCCCCTGATGATCAGCTGAAGTTTAACGCCGCTTTCGGCTGCCTGCAACAGCTTGCGGGCTAAAATCTCATCCGAGATGCTGTTCAGTTTTATGATAGCCCATGCCGGCTTGCCCTGACGGGCATTTTTGATTTCGGCATTGAGCAGTCCAATGAAAAAATTACGGGTTCTGAACGGACTTACAATCAAATGTTGAAAGCGCATGGGCTTATAGCTCCGCTCGAATAGTTCAAACACCTTGGCAACATCGTGGGTGATTCTCGGATCGGCAGTCATCAGGGTATCGTCCGCATAAATCCTCGAAGTGGTCTCGTTGTAGTTTCCCGTGCTGAGGTTGGCATACAGCTTCTCCTGTTCGTTTTCGATGCGTTTTATCAAAATCATTTTGCAGTGTACCTTGAAGCCCGGAATGGTTTTGATAATTCTGGCTCCGGCCTCCTGCAATTTGGTCGACCAGTAAATGTTGTTCGATTCATCGAAACGGGCCTGAAACTCCATAAATACGGTTACCTGTTTTCCGTTGGATGAGGCATTTATCAGGGCATTCACCACTTTCGACGGGTTTGCAAGCCGGTATAAAGTCATTTTTATAGCCCGTACTCGCGGGTCGATCGAGGCTTCACGGAGTAAATCGATAATATGCTGGTAGGGCTGATACGGATAGTGAAGCATAATATCTCTTTCGCGAATCGACGATGTGATTTTTCTTCCATTCAGAATGTGCTTGTTGGGCAATTGGACCATGGGTTCGTACGATAATCCCTTCCCGGCAATATTCGGGAAATTCATAAAATCTTTGGTGTTGTGATACCGGCCGCCCTGCATTACCGTATCGCGTTTTCTGATTTTCAGGGTTTTAGCCAGCGCATTAAGCAATACCGCAGGCATTTCGCGGTCGTAAATGAATCGTACGGGATTTCCGGTTTCACGGGCTTTGATACTATCGGTAATCAACTCAACAAAGCTTTTCGAAATGTCTTCGTCAATGTCTAATTCCGCATCGCGGGTGATTTTAAATGTGTAAGCCTGGTATTGGTTGAACCCGAAAACACCGAAGATGTCGTCGAGACAATACCTGATAATATCATCGAGCCGTATGATGTAGTGCCTGTGGTCGGTGGATGGCAATACAATGAACCTGTCGATTTGCTGCACCGGAATTTCGATAACGGCATGGGTGGTTTTTTGCTCGTTGCCTTGTTTCTTGAGTATAATGGCCAGATATATCGAGCTGTCTTTCAGCAATCCAGGTCTTGAAAGGTTTTTGAGAATAACCGGAAACAGATTCGGTCTGACGTGCGTTCTGAAGAAACTTCTTATAAAAATGCCCTGCTCTTCGCTCAGCTCTTTTTCGTTTATCAGAAAAACATGATGCTCCTTGAGTTTTTCCTGAATGGTGCCAAGTATCCGGCTTACTTCGTAATGTCCTTCGGCTGTGATGCGGTTAATCGAATTGATAAGCTCGGTGTAGGCGGCTGCCTTTTCGGGAAAATCCTTTTCATTTACCAGTACCAAGCGGCGCAGTGTGGCAACACGCACACGGTAAAATTCATCGAGGTTGTTCGAAAAAATACCAAGAAACTTAATGCGTTCATAAAGGGGAACATCGCCACATGCTGCTTCCTGCAACACCCGGTTGTTGAACGACAACCAGCTGATTTCGCGGTTGATAAATTGTTTCGGCATGACAGGTTCTCTTAAGGAGTTTTCGTAGCAAATATAATGATAAAAGCTGAAATAAGCGAGAGCCTGCCCCTAAACAACAAACGCCTGCTTGGCAGGCGCTCGTTGATATATAATACGATACTGATTATTTTCCCGGGCAGTTTTTCTTGATTTCGGGAGCAATGTTGCTTTTCCCGTAGGAATCGTCGAAGGACTTCGAAAATTTCTGCGCCAGTTCGAGGGCTGTTTTGTGAAACTCTTCGGGGTCTTTCCATGTGTTTACCGGGTTCAATATTTCGGAAGGAACGCCGGGACAGCTTTTGGGAATGTTCAGATGGAACAATTCGTCGTAGGTATATTCCACTTTCTCGAGCGAGCCGTTTAATGCCGCATTAACCATTTGGCGGGTAAGGTTCAGGTCGATACGTTTGCCCACACCATATTTTCCTCCCGACCAACCGGTGTTGATGAGATATACATTGGTGTTGAACTGATCCATTTTGTCGCCCAGCATCTTGGTGTACACACTGGGTAATCCCGGCATAAAAGGCTGACCGAAGAACCGCGAGAAGGTAGCCGAAGGTTCAACCACACCGCGCTCGGTGCCGGCCAGTTTCGAGGTGTAACCCATCAAAAACCATAGCATGGCCTGCGACCTGTCGAGTTTCGAAACCGGAGGTATTACCCCATAGGCATCCGCAGTAAGGAAAAGTATGGTGGTTGGGTGTCCCGAAGTACTGCATTCTTTAATGTTTTTCAGAAACGACAGCGGATACGAAGCCCTGCTGTTGGGGGTAAACCTTTCGTCGTCGAAGTCAAACTCGCCATTGGGATATATCATGGCATTCTCGATGATGGCTCCGTGGTTCAGATAATCGTCCTGATGCAAAACCGCATCACAGATGTCAGGCTCTTTTTTGGGATTGATATTAATCATTTTTGCATAACATCCGTACTCAAAGTTGGCAATGCCGTCTTCGCTCCAGCCATGCTCGTCGTCGCCAAGCAGTGCACGTGTCGGGTCGGCCGACAGGGTGGTTTTGCCGGTACCGGAAAGACCCAAAATAAGCGCCGATTTTCCATCGGGACCTTCGTTGGCAGAGCAGTGCAAAGGCAGTACGTTTTCGAAAGGCAGGTAGTAGTTCATTACGGTGAACATCAATTTCTTGATGCTGCCCAGATAGGCTGTGCCAATTACAAGACCAATTCTGCGGTCGAAGTCCATGGCAACCACCAAATCCGAGGTGCTGCCATCAGCCAGCTTGCGCAGTTTCCATTCATATTTTTGAGAGTCCAGCTTAAAGAAGGGCATGGCAATCAGATAGAATGGTTTTTCGGCAAAGCAGCTGGCGCTGATATCATTGGGAACCGGCCGGAACATATTGTCGGCAAACAACGAGGGAAGTGCCTTGTTGGTGATAAGCTTTACCGGTAACGAGTACTTCGGGTCGGCACCAATCACCCTGTCGTTGATGTACATGCGGCGGCAAACCCCTATGTGCTGAACGGCATCCTCAAAAAGCGAATCGAATAACTCTTCGCTGATGGGAAGGTTGTTCGGCGAATTCCAGTCGATGTGCACCTGACTCGGTATGCGTTTTACACAATAGGTGTCTTTGGGGCTTCTTCCGGTTGATTCTACCGCTGTCCATGTAGCCAGGGTTCCGTATTTCGAAACGACACATTCTTTATAATCAACAGCATCCTGTATCATCTTGCGACGTGGCGGATTGTAAATTACGTTTTTGTGCGTCTCAATTTTCTCAAGCACCTTTTTGTGATAAGTCGAAAAATCTATCTGATCCATAGTTGAATTAATTTATTTATTGAAGCAAAAATATGAAAATGCCTGCACGATGCGCAGTGTTTTTTTATGTTAATAATCATAAACATGCTGTCGAAAATATTCAGTTTTATCTGAGTTTTCGCTGATATATACGCAGCATCAGGATATATCTAAGCTGTTGTTATTAAATAAACAAGACCGCTTTACGGGCGGCCCTGATCATATATAGCTTGGTAAGTTTAGTTTTTTTGCAGCAGCAGTACCGTGGTGTCCTTATCAACCACATCGGCCTGTCGGAAAAGTACATCATGTACTTTTCCGCCTACCAGACTGATTACTTCGCTGTAGCCATGCTTCGATTCAACATATCCGATACGCTGGCCGGGTTTTATCACCTCACCCTTACCGGGAATATTGTAACCTTCACCAAAATTAAGGTCATAGTAAAAACGGCCTTTTTCGGGGATTTTAATTTCGATAACATTATCGAGTCCGTTGACCTTAACTGCTGAGGCAGACGTTACACTGCTCTGCATTTGTTTCTGCAGCTCTTCTTCGAAACGTTGCCTGGCGATGCCCGATTTGTAATCGCGGTACTGCCGGTCGTGCATGGCCAGTTCGAACAGTTCTTCTTCGTTTTCGCCCAATTCCCAGCCGTTGTCGAGCATTTCTTTGCGATACTGGTCGAGCACATCAGGGTAAGCATCCTGCGGCAGACCCTGATAGAATTCAAGATTCTGCTTTTTTGCAAGTTCAATAATTTCGGGATCCAGCGGACCGGGCAACTTGCCGGCTTTACCAAGAATCATATCCCAGGAGTTTTTATCAATCAACTGCCAGCGCGCTTTCCCCTGAATCAGGTGAATTACGTTAACCAGCGCAATGTTTTTCACATATTGTGAGAACGGAGTCACCAATGGGGGATATCCCAGTTTTGGCCATACATACTGCACTTCTTCGAACAAAGTAACCAACAGTTCATCGAGGTTCATCTGGGGTTTACCCATGGCTGCCAACGACTGATTGATTCCCTGATGCACACCTTCGAGATCCGACATCATGCTTCCCATCATACCGCCGGGTAGCCCGCTGCCTATCATCAGCGACGACATCAGGTGATTCTTCGGGTTGATGAAATAGCCCAGAAACTCATCGATGAATTCCTGATTCAGGGCCCGTGCGCGCATGTAAGCATTCATATTGATTTCGGGAACCTTGAAGCCGGCATCTTTCAGCATGGCCTGTACGGTAATCACATCGGGGTGCGAGGTTCCCCAGGCCAGAGGTTCAATGGCTGTGTCGATATAATCAACTCCGGCTTTTGCTGCTTCGAGCATTGAGGCTACCGAGAAACCCGGACCTGCATGGCCATGATACTGAACAATCATGTTCGGGTAGGCGTCTTTTATGGCTTTCACCAGACGGCCCATCGCAGCAGGACGGCCAATACCGGCCATGTCTTTCAGGCAAATTTCGTCGGCACCATATTTCACGGCTTCATGCACTACATGCATGTAATGCTCGGTGGTGTGAAGGTCAGAATGGGTTATACTCAAGGTAGCCTGCGAAATCATACCGGCTTCTTTGGCATACTTTATCGATAGCTCCAGATTACGGGGGTCGTTCAATCCACAAAACGAACGGGCAATATCAACACCCTGTGCTTTTTTTACCTTATACATCAGCTTACGCACATCGGCAGGTACCGGAAACATTCTGATTCCGTTCAATGCACGCTCCAGCATGTGCGTCTGAATGCCGGCATCGTTAAATGGTTTTGTCCACTGACGAACCACATCGTTGGGATTTTCGCCATACATCAGGTTCACCTGCTCGAAAGCACCCCCATTGGTCTCGATTCGGCTGAAACAACCCATGTCGATAATTGCCGGAGCAATTTTAAGAAGTTGATCTAAACGGGGTTGGTACTTGCCGCTCGATTGCCACATGTCGCGATACACCAGACTGAATTTTATTTCTTTTGCCATAGCTGCTTTTTTTTGTTGCAAAAATATTACAGAAAATCAATTCTCATAAACATTACAAGAATTGATTTTCTACTGTATAACAGATGTGAAGCTGAAAAGTTTTAGTTTTCGATAATTACCACTTTCTCCGAGAATATCATTTCGCCATTCGAAGTTACATTCAGGAAGTAGGTACCCGAAGAGATATCTTCTACGTGGATTATTCCATTTCCGGTTGATGTGATATCGTAAATACATTTACCCACGATATCGTACATGCAAATGCGGTATTCTGTCGAAGGGAATTTCCCGAGGTTCACCATGAATCCACCGGTATTCGGGTTGGGATATACCACATTCAGGGTGTTTTCGGAATCCAGTATCGCAGTGTTCAGCTGCACGTAGGTCTGGCGTGTGAGTTCACACCCGATGTTGTCGGTGATGTTTACCGTGTACATACCATAGCATAGCTCGTACTGGTTGGCACCGAATTCCTGAATCTGTGGCCAGTAGAATGTGTAGGGGCTGATGCCGCCGGATGCATTAACCCAGGCTTGCCCGTTGCAGGTGCCATTGTCGTCGGATGATGAGGCGGTAGCCTGCATGAGCGATACGGTCACCGATACGGCATCTTCGAACATATTGCCGCAAGCATCATAAATTCGTACCCAATAATTGTTCTCTCCGGCAGCGGGAGTAAATGTTGCTGAAGACTGGGTTGTTGAATTGAACCACTGGAAAGTAGCACTCTCCTGATTTGCCTGTGCATGCAGCGTAATATTTCCGGGACTGGAACAGAATGTCTGATTGCCTTCGACTATACCCAGCGAGTGATTTATTGGGGGTAGATTGTTGATGGTGAATTCCGATAATATCTGGCATCCGATGGCATCGGTCACGGTAACCAGATAGGTGCCCGGGCACAGGTTCTGGAAGTTTCCGGTGCTCTGCACGTGTGTGCTGTCGGGGAACCAGATGTATTGGGTGTTTACATACGAGTAGGTAAATGGCGGAAAGTTATTGCTTGCATTCACGATGTAACTGCCGTCGCACTCGTTGTGGCAGGATGCATGACTGATGCCTGTATTGGCCACGGTCATACTCGACACCCTTACCGTAATTGAATCGTACACCTCGTTGCCGCAGTCGTCGAACATGGTTACATAATAGGTTGTGGCACCCGGCTGGGGAACAATGGTGGTACTGTTGGTGTTGGAACCGGTACTCCAGTGATAATACACGTTGGTAACCTGCGATGTATCGAGATTACAACTGGCATGCAGCGTGAGCGAACTGGGCGGGGCGATACCGCAATAATCGGTTTGTACATCCTGAATACCTCCCTTGATTCGCTGTGCATCGAAAACCCAGATGGTATCCGATATGATGGATGGCATGTTTCCGCACGGGCAGGTAGTGTAAAAGTTCAGCAGAATGGTTTCGTGACCTTCGTCAAAACCATCGTTGTATGCATTGTAGAAAATGGTATCGGTCATCTGGCCGGCTGGAATGGTAATTTGAGTCGGAAATGTGGTATAGTCGGTTCCCGGCGTGGCCGTTGAGTTTGAACCGATAGACAGGTTAATTGTTAACGCTTCCGATGTACTGGCCCCAGGAGCCCGGCTGATAATGTACATGTTTTCGCATCCTTCCCAAAGGTCGGAATCTCCCCCGAACTGACTCTGGTTGAAGCCTTCGATCATGGCACCCGAAACAAAACTGTTGGTTTCGAAAAACACACCGCTGTCGAAAGCCGAGTCGCCACGGTCGCCCACTGCGAGTTTAATGTGGTAGGTCTGACAGGGTTGCACAACAGCCCTGGCTACAAGAACTATCGTATTACCATCATATTGCACCGCTCCATAATACGAACCGGCAGAATTGGATTGAGAACCCGGAGTGGCCGTATAATAATTGTAATTATGCACGTTGTTGATGGTAACTGTCTGTCCGTTGGGTAGCAACGCAATATTCACTGCATTGTTTAAATAGGGTCCGCTGATGCCGGGTCCTGAAAGAAAGAACCCAAATACATCGTTGAAGTTCGAATTGGCATATTCGGGAAATTCTTCAGATCCAAAAACGTAACGAAATTCCACCGTATCATCGGCAGGGACAAAATCGAACTGAACCACGGTAGCGTCGTATATGGAGCCACCTCCTGCAATTTCCACCAAATCGGGGTCACTTCCCGAGCCCAGCGAACTACCGGAACTACCGCTCGTATTGGGTCCCTGTGCATTGGTGATGGCACCCGAAGCAATTATTACTCCCGAAACAAACGGAAACTGCGAATTATTTTTCCGGAAGTATCCGTAGGCTCCGCTGCTGTTTACTGTAATACCCGACACTGTGGTGCACCCGTTAATCAGTGTATCGGCAATCAGCGTCTGAATCGACAGCCCGCTCTGGCAGGTAATGGTGGTTTGCGATTGAACACTCTTCGAAACAAAGAAGGATAAACCTATTACAACGATAATCAGCGATAGATATTTAACCATAGCACAAAAATTTATGTTTTTAGCCCTTAAAGATAGTCAAATATTTAATTAAAAACCACTATTGTCCGATAAAAATATGAAATAAATTTCAATTATTGCTAAGTTATTGAAAATCAACTCAAATATTTTACAAAAGCCTCATGATTAAAAAGTAAGCCCCCTTAAAACAGTGAAAGTTGGTGCAATTTAACTTGCTCTTTTTGCCAATCTTTATCGGGATTTTCTAAAAATCTGAACAAATGGATGTAGTTGAACAGATGAATTTTGCAAAAACTAACCAGATTCGAAAAAGCCCAAGACCTTTTTAGCATTTTTTGCACTACTGTCATAAGAAGGTTTGCAATTAGCACACAGTAAATTTGTATTTTGATGGCATTCTCGTTATCACCCAAGAAGTACTTTAAGGGAAAATTCTGCTTTAACTGTTTAAACAAAAGCTCTATCTGCCAACGAAGCTTATAAATTGCAGCCACTAAATCCGCCCGCATTTCGAATAAGTTAGTCAGGAACTCAAATTCGCGTTT
>JAKQPY010000283.1:0-1503 GCA_029564465.1 Bacteroidota bacterium
CCTTTTCCGCAGTGAAGAAACTTATCAAGATCATTTCAGCGATACTAAATTAACTAAACAGGATTCAAGTGCCTTTCGGGTTAAAGTGCCACTGGTGCTGAAAGTGGGCGCGGCAAAGCAATTGCGCAAAGATTTGCTGACTGCGATTGATTTTAGCATGTCGTTTAGCGATCGGCTGAATCTTACGAAAGGGTGGCGGACAGCGGTCGGTTTTGAATATGCCTATTTTCCCAAAATGCCGTTAAGGGTTGGATTAGCGCTGGGAGGTATTAGTGGTTGGGAATTTGATATCGGTAGTAGTGTGAATCTTGCGGCACTGCATATTGACTGGGCGCTTGGTATGAATCGAGGTCTTTGGGTGCATTCAATGCAAGGTTTCGATTTTGCGCTAGCTACCTATCTGGTGCGTGGTGGCAAGAAGAAATAAAGCTGGGTACTAAAATTGATCCGGATTTTATCTTTTATTAAAGGACTATTTTTATTAAAGCATTTTAGGCTCTATTCGACTATTTTTTTTCTTAGCATCGGATTGATTTGCGGTTGTTCCTATGAGCCGCTGGCGCCGCCGGAAATGCCGACTTATTATCAGACGATAAATCTGCCGCTGGCTGATGTTTCTTTGCCATTAGCCGATCTGGTCAATCCGGATAATAATATTTACGGTGATTCGACTAAAGACCAACTCTATTTTCAATTTAGCGGCAATCTTGATACTGTGACTCTGACAGAAACTGTTTTTCAGATTCCGACCGTCGGTAATGTTAATTTTAGTCAAAACTTTTCGGAACTCAGCGAATCTCAGTTGACTTTTAGTAGATCGGTTACCCAAACTACCAAACTATCGGAAATAATCACCATTCCCGGTACTTTACCTTCGCCGAATGAGTTGCTCATCGGTGAGATTGCGCGCTATGAATTGGATGGCCAGCGCTATAAATATCGGGTTTTTGACAAGGATGATGTTCCTTATTTTGAGCGGGTAGATTATCTGACGGTAGGCTCCGGCACCTTCCAAACCGAAATTGATAACCAATTGCCGGTAGCTATGGATTCGGTCCGAATTACCTTGCGTAATAAAAACGGTTCGCTAATTGCTGAATCTTTTTATGAAAATGTCCCAGCCGGTGCGACGCTACGCGACGGTACTCCAGGTAATTTAAACGGCGCCCAATTATTTGATTCAATCGAAGTAATTGTTACGGCGGTAATGGCTGGCAGTCAGGGACAGCCGGTGACAATTCCTGCTAATACCGATCCTTTTATTGCAATCAAATTTGACACGAATATTGAAGAAATTGAAAGCTTTACCGGAATTCCCAAGCCGATTGTAACTACTCAAAATCAGTTATTGCCACCATCTAACAACACAATTTTCAAGGCGACAATTGCGCAGACAACCACCTCTCCGCTCGATACCAATTTTCTTGATTTGACAATTCATAACCTGATGCCATTCAATCTCAGGATGCAGGTGATTTTTCATAATTTTTATATCAGGAATGA
>JAKQPY010000284.1:0-9606 GCA_029564465.1 Bacteroidota bacterium
GCCAGAAAATTCGGGTGGAGCAGATTTCAGGCTTTCGACGGGTATTTGCCGCGAAAGTACTTTGTCGAATGGAATAGTAAAGAAAACGCGGGTCCCCACGTTAACTTCAGATTCAAGCCAGATATTTCCACCCATCATTTCGACCAGACTCTTACAAATGGTGAGTCCGAGTCCGGTACCGCCATGACGGCTGTCGCGTAAGGCTTCGGTGCGGAAAAACCTGTCGAAAACCTTTTGCTGCAATTCATTTTCGATGCCGCAACCCGTATCGGTAACACTAAAAAGTAGCTGGTTCTCGTCGATTTCTGCAGTAAATGACACCGATCCATTGGCTGTGAAATTAACCGCATTACCCGTCAGATTCATAAGTACCTGTATCAACCGTGTTTCGTCGGTGAGCACCACAAGTTCCTGCGCAAGGGGAGTGTATTTTATTTCGATGGGAATATTTCGTTTTTTTACTGAATCGGAAACAATATCATACAATCTTTCGAGGGTTTTATTGATGTTGCATGGAGCTTTTATAATTTTCAGCTGTCCTGACTCAATTTTCGAAATATCGAGAACATCGTCGATGATGCGCAACAAATTATTACAGTTATTTTCAATAATTTCGGAATAATAGGTGCGCTTATGTTGGGCAATATCCGGGTCGGTGAGTAAACTCGAAAAACCGACAATGGCATTCATCGGGGTACGTATTTCGTGGCTCATATTCGAAAGAAATGCCGATTTCAAACGGTCGTTTTCTTCAGCTTTTTCTTTTGCATCGGTAAGTTCTTTCTGGATCCGCTTTATTTCTTCGATATCTCTCAGTATCGACTGAAGGCTGTTGTCGGGCATCCTGCGCGTATTCATTTCTATCGGGACAAGACTTCCATCTTTTCGTTTCAGGGTTCGTTCGTTTCTAACGGTCCGTCCTCTACGCAGTAAATCGTAACGCATTGGGACAGACTCAAGTACTTCATGGGTAAATAAGTCCTCGATTTTCATTGAACACAGCTCCTCCTTGGTGTATAAAGTCAGTATTTCAGCCTGATCGTTTGCCCCTACAATACTTCCATCAGTTGTCCCCAGCAAAATGGTATCTGCTGCCTGTTCAACAATATTTCGGTAGCGTGCTTCACTGGTGCGAAGCATATTTTCGATATTTATTCGTTCCGTAATATCGGTGGATACACCCAATACACTTACCTCGTTTGTTTTGGGATTTAAAAAAGGAATTTTTATTGTCTGAAGAATCAATGTTTTACCTGAACTCGTCCTGACAGGCTCGCTTGCAATATATTTTGGCTTTCCGCTTTTAATAACCTCCCGGTCATCTTTTTTGTAATGGTTCACCTGCGTCGAAACCGGATTAAAATCCTCATCGGTTTTTCCAATAATATCGAATGTATTTGTTCCATAAGCCTCTGCAATCGATTTATTTGCCAAAATAAAACGCCCCTGATAATCTTTGGCAAATATAAAATGGGGAACCAAATCAATAATTTGCCGCAGCAGGTTTTCGTTCGAACGGAGGGCTTCTTCGGCCTCCATACGATAAAATAACAGCCCAATCTGCCTAATGTAAATTTCGAGGTCGTTACTTTGCTGAAAATCAACACCTTTCTTGGTTATAAAAACAACGTCGCCAATCATTTTCTGACCGCTCAAGATTTTGTAAGTTGCAATATTCCCAATGGGAAAGGCTTTCTGTAACGCAATTTTTACAAGTTTGGGTAATATAAAATCAGGGAAATCATAAAAAGAATTGTATATGTGAACTGCATTATCGGTAAACTGATTTTTTTCTAACGGATTATACTTCCAACTGCGGCCAAGTAACTTAAAACCAAGAATTTTCTGAATTTTGTCAATACCTTTGGTGTCGCCCACAACCCGAACCGTTGAATAGGTATTATTGTATGAATTGTACAAATTGAATGCACAATATTTCGAATTGGTCAGCCACATCAGGTTGTATAAAATGGAGTCCAAATCAGGTTTATCGCCCGACATGCGAAGTAAATCATTGCTAAAGGCCGTCAGGCGTTCGAGCCGCTGGTTCTTTTCTATTCTTCGCGTAATATCGCGGGCTGCTGCAAAATATCTGTCGTCGTGGTGATAGGTTCTCCATTCGAAATAGCGATACATTCCGTTCTTGCAACGATAGCGGTTTGTAAAGGTATTAAATGCCGACTTATCGCGGTAATCAACCCATTTACTATAGGTGTCCTCATATTCATCGGGATGAATAAATTCAAAGAAGCTTTTCCCGATCATAACCTCTTTCTTAAACCCGGTAATTTGCTCCCAAATAGGGTTGGTGTTTATAAAGCATGCATTGCTGTCGAGTACGCAAAACAAGTCGGGAATCAGTTTAAAAAAGCTTTCCGATTCTTCGAGAATTCGTTGCTCATTGGTGATATTAAACAATGAACAAACAAAAAAATTGTTGGGTAACAGATTCACCGTTACATAATACCAGTTTGCACTATGCGGAGGTACCTGTGCTTTTACAGAGCCGCCACCTGATTCTATCAATTTTTTTGTTTGTGTTAAAATGGCATGTGCATTATTATATTTATCGGTTTTGATTAATTTATTGAGATTCTGGTTGATAAAATCGGAATCTTCGATATCGAATAAGGCTTTAAAACTGTTGTTCGCTTCAACAGTCGATACATTAAAACCCCGGTTCAATTTTTCAAAATGTCCGCATAGTTTTGCAACAGGAGATTGCAAAAACAGGTGTTTAAACACATCTTCCATACTCATCGAAATTTGATACTGTTCCTTACAAACCTAAAGGAAATCGACGAAAAAACCTAATAAGCCGGGCAAAATAAATCAGCCGGTGTAACTCTCGAGCATTTCGTACAGTTCATGATAATTGATAGGCTTCGATATATAGTTGTTGCATCCTGCCTGGATACAACGGGTTTTATCATCTGACATTGCAAAGGCAGTTTGCGCTATAATAATCACGTCTTTATTGAATTGTCTTATTCTGGAAGCGGTTTCATAACCATCGATACCGGGAAGCTGAATGTCGAGCAGAATTATGTCGTAAATATTTTCCTTTATTTTTTCGATGGCTGCCATTCCATCATAGACAAAGTCGGCCAAGCAGTTTGGATATCGTTTTAAAACTTCCCTGAGGTATTGGGCATTAATTAAATCGTCTTCGACAACCAAAATTTTCAGATTATTTGTGTGATTGGGTTTGATTGCTTTTTCGATGGAATCAGTCCTGATATAATCTATTGGAATAAATGGAATCTTTAGAACAAATCGACTCCCTTTACCGGGAATTGAAGTAAAGCTGATAACTCCGCCCATTAATTCCGCCAGTTTCTGACAGATTGGTAAACCAAGACCTGTGCCACCCTGCGAATGTATTTTTTCACTTTTGGCCTGCCAGAATCGCTCAAATACCTTGTCGTGCAGTGCCTCAGGTATTCCAATTCCGGTATCTTCAACAAAAATTTCCAGGGTATCACCATGAACCTGTACCCCAAATTCAACAGTACCTTCCTCAGTGAATTTTATGGCATTTTCGATAAGATTATTCAAAATTTGCTGTAAGCGCGTCTCGTCTGCTTCGATTACGCAGGTTTCAGCGGGCTTTTTGTACACCAGTTCAATATTTTTCGTTTTCTTCGATTTGATTGATTGAAGAAAAACCGAATAGGTTTTGTCGAATAGGGCATTTAGATTTACCGCCGACATTTGCAAGGTCATTTGTCCTGATTCGACTTTCGAAATATCGAGTAAATCGTCAATAATACGAAGCAGGTTTTTGCAGGAGTTGTTTATAATCTCAGCATAATATTGTCGGCTAGCCTCGTGCAGCGAAGGGTTTTGCAATAATTGCGAAAATCCCATTATGGCATTCATGGGGGTTCTGATTTCGTGGCTCATATTGGCCAGAAACGCCGTCTTCAGTTTATCACTTTGTTCTGCTCTCTCTTTTTCGAATTGAAGTTCTTTTTCGGTTTCGATAAGCTCGGTTATGTCTTCAACCGTTAGGTACGCCTTTACCGGTTTCGGATTGCCGGGCTCAAATATAGGCACTGCATTTACGTTCAGCCACTTCTGTTTCGACATTCGGGGACTTGAAATTCCCATGGTGAAGTTGCGTAGTTTTTCTCCAAATTGCAGTGCCCTGAAAAGTGGTAATTCCGAAAATTCGAACTCTTTTCCTTGGATGCTGAAATATCGATACATGGCCATGTCGATGGCAATCGGTTTAAGATCAATGCTTTCGACTTCGAAAATGCTTTCTGCTGAACGGTTTGCCGAAACTATTTCAAATTTATCGTTAAAATACATAACACCCTGTGTCATGGTTTCGTAAAGGGTTCGAAACTTCTCTTCACTTTCGGTGAGCTTTACCAGGGCTGTTTTTTGAAGGGTAATATCCCGCATTACAGCATGCAGCATGTCCTGCCCCTGATGCCTCATACTGGTAAGCATAATTTCACATTCAATAAATTGCCCATTGGCACAGGTGTGTGTCCATTCGAAGCGGTTACTCCCTTTTCGATAGGCAATCTGCATCATTTTATTCGCTTTTTCGCGGCTTTCAGAGCCATCGAACTGATAGGGCGGCGAGATTCCTTCGGGGGTATTGCCAATTAACTCGTCTTTCGAAGTAAATTTAAGCATCGACAATGAAGCCAAGTTACAATCGATTATTCTTCCATTTCTGATGAGGATAATTGAATCAGCTGAGTCTTCAAAAATTTTACGAAAGCGATTTTCACTTTCTTTCAAGGCTTCCAGTGTATTTATTCTTCCTGTGATATCTTCGAAAATAGTGGCAAAACTGTTTTTACGGGTTTGTACTATCGAAACATTAAAATGCCGCCCAAGTGGTGGAAAATATGTCTCAAAAGCCTTTGTCTGACCGGTTAAGGCTACACCCGAAAACTCTTCAAGGTAAGGAGCAGGCTCGGTTTGATATACTTCGGTGGCAAGCTTTCTTTCCCCGGGAATTATCGAAATCCCCGTGTGTTTTTTGTAAGCAGGATTAGTAGCAGTCAGGCAATAATTTATCACCTTGCCATTTTCGTCGAAAACCAGATCGTGCAAGGCAACACCTTCTTCCATGTTTTCGAAAAGTGTTCTGAATTTTTCTTCGCTTTCAACAAGTTTTGCCTCAGCATCATAATGGTCGCTTACATCCCTGAATACCAACACCACACCAAGAAATTCCCCCATTTCGGAAACGATGGGAGCACCCGAATCGAAGATGTGGTACTCTTTTCCGTCCTTCGAAACAAGTAATGTATGATTGGCAAGACCAACAATGGTTCCAGTTTCTAAAACCCTTGCTACCGGATTTGCCACTTTATCGCGCGTAAAGACGTTTATTATTTTGAAACATTCATCAATGTGCCTGCCAATTGCCTCAACTGATGAATAACCGGTAAGTGTTTCCGCCACCGGATTCATAAAACTGATGGTGCCAGAGGTATTGGTGCATATTACAGCATCGCCAATCGACCGCAGGGTAATTGGCAGAATATCCTTGAAGTTCATGATGTTTTCATCTGCAGTATATGTCATAGTCGAGGTTGGGATTAGACTATAAAAATAACGAATTTACTTCATAGATACAAAAAAATAGAAAACAATGTAAAAATGGTCAAGTTGATATTAAAAATACTGTTTTCGTTTTAGCAGATAGGCCATGAGAATTTCGGTAAAATCGCGATTGATGTCGGCTTCGACGAAATCTATACTGTACTGTCCGCAACGGAGTTTTAGCTCATCGATGTAAGCCGACACTTTTTCGGTGTAATAACTTCTCACTTCATTGGGGTTTAATTTTAGTTGAAGCCCACTTTCCAAATCAATAAATTTATAGGGCCGGTTGCTGAAATCAAAGTCCTGTTCCAGTTTTTTATCGGTAACATGAAATATTATGACTTCATGTTTAGCGTACCTCAGATGCTGAAGTGCCGGAAATAATACATCCGGATGATGCGAACCGAACATGTCGGAAAATAGAATAACCAGCGAGCGTTTATGCATTGTTTCAGCAAGCTGGTGCAGGCAACCTGCAACATCGGTAGGTTTACGCAATGCAATATCGCCGGCGTTAAGCAATTGCCTGAGCTGGTTATACAGTAATTGAATGTGAACCTGCGACAGTCGTGCCTGAGAATGAAATGCAATTTCGTTCCGGAATAGACTCAAGCCTACAGCATCACGTTGCTTTTTCAACAGATAAATCAAAGCAGCAGCGCAATATACCGAATAGCTGAGTTTATTCACGATTTTATTATCGTATGGGAACAACATCGATGATGAAATGTCTAAAATAATCTGCCCGCGTAAGTTGGTTTCCTCTTCGTAGCGTTTTACGAACAATTTTTCGGTACGCGCATATAACTTCCAGTCAATATGCTTGGTCGATTCTCCGGTGTTATACAGTCTGTGCTCCGCAAATTCAACCGAAAATCCGTGAAACGGACTTTTGTGTAAGCCGGTAATAAACCCTTCAACCACCTGACGCGCAACCAAATCGAGGTTGTCGAACTCCCTGAAGTGCTCTATGTCTCTCAGATTTTTCAAAAAGTCATTTTTGCAAAAGTAGCATTTTAACATAAGCCACGAAAGGATTTCAATAAAAAAGCCCCCGTTGTGCGGAGGCTTTAGTTTGGCATTACTGCTGCTTGGAACGAAATAAAACTTCATCAACCACTACTTCGGTGATATAGCGCGTTGTCCCTGCAGTATCGGTGTAGGTGCGGTTTTTCAACTTGCCCCCTACAAGCATTTCCACGCCACTTTGCATGTGCTCGGCAATTATTTCAGCCGTTTTTCCCCAGGCTACCAGACTGTGCCACTGTGTTTCTTTTACCCGTTCTCCGTCTTTAACAAAAAACTCGTTGGTCGCCAGCGAGAAGCGGGCCATTTTACCACCATTGTTCAACTCTTTCACCATGGGGTTCTTGCCCATGTTTCCAATCAACTGTACGCGATTTCTCAAATTCATAATTCACAAAATTTATATTAAACAAAAAACTTTTTTCAGTGCCGGTTTAGTTGATGCCGACCGACAGTGCAAAGATGCAGCACCCGGAAATCCCGATTCGGTTTTTTGTTGTTTGCTTTCGCTTATTATTCGTTTGTAAATGGTTAAAACCGCCTATACCGTTGACAATACAACAAATATACAAGTCTGACTTATTCTAGTAATACAATATTTTCTGATGTAAAATTGTATACTATTATTTTATCAGAGTCTGAATGTGTTTTCTTTAATTAATTCCCGTTGAAATTGAATCCAGTTCCAGGTGTTGGCATCCATGGTGGTACCGGTAATTTCGATTACTTTCGACGCCATAATGGTTCCCAGTTGTGCACATTGTTTCAGACTCCAGCCCAACGAATGTCCATAAAGAAACCCTGAAGCGTAATTGTCGCCTGCTCCGGTTGTATCAACAGCATGGGTTTTTCGGGCTCCCAGCTTTTCGAGTTGAGTCCCGCTTTTAATCAGCGAACCTTCTGCTCCTGTCTTAACAACTGCAATATGGCACATTTCGGCAATTTCGTGTACAGCATCTGCAGGTAGTTTCCAGGTTAGTGCGCGTGCTTCTTCTTCGTTGGCAAATACTATATCAACATGTTTTTTAATCATGTCGAGCAGAAAATCGCGATTGAACTCAACCACATTGTAACTTGCCATGTCCATCGACACAGTAAGTCCACAATCCGATGCCATTTCGAGTGCCTTTTCGATGAGTTCATGGTTAAACGCCAGATAGCCTTCAATGTGGAGGTAATTATATTTCGAAAAAACCTCCCGCGTAATCTCATTATGGGTCATTTCGGCAGCTGCACCCAAATAGGTGGCAAATGTGCGTTCAGAATCCGGGCTCACCAGCGCAACAGCAAGACCGGTGGGTGTGTTACTCTGCAGTAAATTGCAATCGATACCTAATCCCAGCATTTCGTTTTTAAAAAATCTTCCCGGCTCATCATCACTTACTTTTCCCAGATAACCGCACGAAGCCCCCAATTGAGCCAGACTTCTTATGGTATTTGCCGCTGAGCCTCCTGTTACCAGACTGCGTTTCAATGAGGCAGTAACAGTTTGTATCTGTTCAGATTGTTTAAAATCAACAAGTTGCATACTACCCTTGGGTAAACCCAGTTCATGCAGTAAATTATCATCAGGCAATTGGGTCATTATATCGACCAGTGCATTGCCCATTGCAAGTATTTTTTTCATTTCATGAATTTTTCGAAAAATTATTTTGCAAATATAGAAAAACCTCTTACTTTTGCACCACTTAAAATATTCCTCCTTAGCTCAGCTGGTTAGAGCACCTGACTGTTAATCAGGGGGTCCTAGGTTCAAGTCCTAGAGGGGGAGCTTAAACAGAGTGAGAGTGGGAGTGAGTACGGAGTACGAGCGAGCATTCTCACTCTGTTTCTCTGTACTCACTCTGACACTCACTCTAATAATGAATAATAAATAAAAATACTGTGGGAGTGAGTACGGAGTACGAGCGAGCATTCTCACTCTGTTTCTCTGTACTCACTCTGACACTCACTCTAATAATACTCAACCATGTTTGATTTTCAAAAACTCACGGTGTATCAAAAATCGAAAGCACTGAATTCGACTATTTTACAGTTAATAGCAGAGAACCGGTTCGACAACTATGTAAACGACCAATTAAAACGTGCCACATTTTCAATAATGCTCAATATTGCCGAGGGCTCTTCCCGCTTTTCGAACAAAGACCGTAAAAACTTTCTGGTGATTAGTCGGGGAAGTGCATTTGAATGCGTAGCCATTTTAGACTTTCTCATCGAAAATCATATGATTGTCAAAGCTACATATGATGAGTTACTCATTGCTTACGAAGAAATTTCGAAAATGCTGTATGCAATTATTCAAAAGCTTGATTGAGTGGGAGTGAGTACGGAGTACGAGCGAGCATTCTCACTCTGTTTCTCTGAACCGCTGAATCGAGCGAAGCCGAGATTTCACTCTGACACTCACTCTAAAAATACTCAACCATGTTTGATTTTCAAAAACTCACGGTGTATCAAAAAATGTAATCTCAAGCATAGTGACTTTTTGTGAAAAATCAGATTATTTTTGTGTATGAAAAATTCCACACACATTATAAATACAATCATCGAAAAATATCGTGGCAATCTGCATCCGGTGTTTAGCTGGGATTTGAATAATTCGAATTGCGTTGCCATTGATTTAAGCAACAACAATTCCGATATATCGGAAGTTGATATTGCCAGCACCGCAGCCTTATCGGATTTTATTTTTTCGAAATTACGTATCGCAAATAAGCGTTGTGGAATAGGTGGTTATAACGAAGACCGCGTGGTTTACCGGCGCAGTGAGCATTTTGGCACAGGTGATAATTGCCGGAGCATTCATCTGGGCATAGATATTTGGTGCCAATCGGGAACAGTGATTCGTACGCCTTTACCGGCAACAATTCATTCTTTCAGGGTTAATGATAATTTTGGGGATTATGGTCCGACCATTATTCTGGAACATCAGCTCGATGGAGTTCGGTTTTATTCACTATATGGTCACCTGAGTGTTTCTTCACTTTTACGAAAATCAATTGG
>JAKQPY010000007.1:0-3705 GCA_029564465.1 Bacteroidota bacterium
GGCCGAAAGATTCAACGGAAAAATCCAGGAAATAAAAATCGCTGCCAGAGGGTACAGAAAATTCCCAAACTTTAGAAGTGCAATCTTATTTTTTCATGGGGGCTTAAATCTGTACCCACTAAAATGGTAGTAGAACCAAAAAATATTTTGGTGGTAATATAGTTACTGATGTAACATTAAATAATATTTATTATCCCGACATCGTGTTTTTTGATTCCAAGTGGAATATATATATTGATATTGAAATCGATGAGCCTTATGATGAAATTAGAAAATTTCCGACTCACATTATAGGTTCTGACGATCAAAGAGACAATTACTTTTTATCTCACGGTTGGACGGTAATTCGCTTCTCCGAATTTCAAGTAATTCGCTATCCACTTTTATGTGTAAAAGAGATTCATGAATTGGTTAAAAAACTATCTTTAAATGAATTAAGCTTAGTTTATCTTCCAAATGAAAATATAACTGATTCAAATTTTCTTCAAAAACGATGGTCATTTGAAGATGCAAATTATATGTCTCAAAATAATGTTCGACAAAATTATTAGAAGAATAAAAAAGTTAAGAACTACTTTGGAATTGCTTTCAATACCCGCTTAATCTCTCTTAACTATCAATCCAATTCAAACCACCAATTATAAATCGCGATAAAGAATTTATAACAGAATGAATATTAACGTAGATTTTAATTTTCGGCAAGACAGTAAATGTGGTGATCCCGATACAGATAGCCACAAGTTATACGAAGCCCACAAATTATTATGGAGTAAAAAATTGCCCAACAGTAAAACCTTTAACTTCGAAATTAAAAGCGACAGTTTCGGTAGGTTACTGTTAAAAAACAATTTGTATATGAATTTATCAAGCGACCGAATGTGTCCGCATTTTGATGGAAAATACAACAATAAATTTGACGGCTGGCTCTCCAATGTAGAAAGTGAAGAATTGAAACATAAAGTCCGAACCATTGGTGGGCATATCATTTTCCCTGCTCACAAAAAAAAATGGTTTTACAATTAATCAAGCCAGAGGTGTCAACAAAGCAATTTGCGATAGATTTGATTTAACATTGGAATGTATTCGCCTTTTTTACATTGGCGAAAACAGCCCTCTTTACGACACACTCAATAGATACAAAGATTATTTCGATTTGTTTCTTGACTTCCAAAATTACCTTGCCTTCTTCCTATTGGATGACTTTATTGATGAAAAAGCCCAGATAAAATTTTCCTTACCATTTGACAATTTTTCTCGACCGCCACTACCGCAAACAGCTGACGAGTATCGTCAATATAAAATCCATACTATAGATTTAATAAACAACAGGAATAAAAGAATTTTAGAAAATTTAGCCCTAACCAATTAGTTCAATTCCGAAAAATTAAAGAATACCTTATCTCCACTATCTCAATTATCTGTATCGTCCTAAAAAAAGTTGACAGATTTTTGCTCTCCTACACGCCTGTCTCCTGCCTCCTGTCTTCTGTCTTCTGTCTTCTGTCTCCTGTCTCCTGTCTCCTGTCTCCTGTCTCCTGCCTCCTTCTTCCCATCCCCATCCGCATCTCTCGAATAGCACCCGGATGATGCGAAACCCCATCTTATTCGCACCAGCGAGAAGAATTTCCAACCGCACTCACCCTTAAACCCCGCCGGTGCAGAATCAAATCCTGCTGCATGGTTTTCGTAAAAACATATTACCTTTGTCGCATTAAAATTGCGAATACGTCATGCAAAACACTGTGCTGTCGAAACAAAACCTTGAGTTTCTCACTGTTGCCTCCGAATTTGTTAAGTTTTGCGAAAAGCCGGCTGCCGATAGCCGCGAAGCATTCATCAGCACCGCCTCAAAGCTCCTGTCGCTGCTCTACCTTAAAGCCCTGCTGCTTGAAAAACCGTCCATCGCAAGCGAAAACGACGACGAATACAATTTCGAATTTGTTACCCCCGCCCGTTACGAATCGGTCAAAGAGCAGGCTGTCCTGCGGCTCGCCGATTCCGACATCTATGTTCCCTTGCGCGATGCTGCCATGCTCAACTCCGAAGACTACATCAACATCAGCCTGTCGGAACTCTGGGCCGATGTATATCAGGATATTGCCAATTTTACCGAAGCATTCCGCATTGGCGAAAAGGGGCTCATGCACGAAGCCGTTGTCCGTTGCTGCGATAACTTTGCCGCATATTGGGGCATCAGGCTATTAACCCTGCTTGAACACTTTCACCAACTCAGCTTTATCGGTTCAAAATCTTAATCGTTATGCCTTATCAAGCATCCATAACAAAAGACGAAATCGCTGAGCTTCCCGAATTCGAATACACCGGTCAGGTGCTCGTAATCGAATCGGTGAAAATGCTCAAGCAAATTACCCCCGAACTGCTCTCCGAAAACATCTGGGGTTTCGACACCGAAACAAAACCCAACTTTATAAAGTGCAACCCCAACCCCAACCGGGTGTCGCTGCTGCAACTCAGCAATGCACGCTGCACCTACCTGTTCCGCCTGCAAAAAACAGGTTTGCCCGGCATTTTAAAACACATTCTTTCGCAGCCGAAAATTATAAAAGTGGGTGTGGCTGTTAAAGACGATATTGCAGGCCTTCAGAAAATTGCTAAATTCGAGCCTGCAGGTTTTGTCGATCTGCAAAAAGAAGCCGAGAAATTCTCGATAACCGACAAAGGCCTGCGCAACCTTACCGCCATTGTGCTTCAGCATCGCATGAGCAAGGCGCAGCAGCTAAGCAACTGGGAAAACGATGTGCTCAACGAAAAACAAATACTCTACGCGGCCACCGATGCGCGCGTCTGCCGCCTCATTTACGAACAGTTCAGCAACACAACCACCCTATGATTCATACCATCGAATACCGTGTAATCTATGGCGATACCGATGCCATGGGTATGGTGTATTACGCCAACTACCTCCGCTTCTACGAACTGGGACGCAGTGAGTATATGCGTTTTCTCGGTTTTCCGTATGCTCAAATGGCAGCCGGCCGTATTGAATGCCCTGCCGTGTCGGTTCACCTCAACTACCGCCGCAGTGCCCGGTTCGACGATTTGCTGACAATTGAAACCCGCCTCAAAGAAATGCCCCGTGCCGGAATGACATTCCTTCAGCGCATTCTCCGCAACGGTGAGTTACTCAACGAAGCTGAAGTGAACCTTTGTTTCCTCGATATGGTGAAGCAGAAACCTGTGAGGTGTCCTGCAGAACTCAGCGAATTTTTATCGAAACATGCATTTTAATAGGAATCTTGTATAATATTGCAGCGAATTTTCAGTTTACTTGTTTTTGAGACCGGATTATATGAAGAAAACAACCAGCATTGCAATTCTGATACTTCTTATGGTTGTATCAGCCACAGCCCAGCGACACACCATTTCGGGCTATGTAATCGACAAGTCGTCGGGCGAAAAACTTTACTCGGCCAACATCTACGACATGCGCACCAAGCAGGGAACCATATCCAATGAGTACGGATTTTTCAGTCTGAGTCTCAAGTCTGATTCCGTCGATCTGATGGTGTCGTTTGTCGGATATACCACCTACAACCTCAAATTCTATCTCGACCGCGATTTGCAGATGAGCATCAAACTCGATCCTGCCTATCAGCTTGCCGAGGTTACCATTACCGATCATAAAGCCGATCAGGTGGTGAAGGATGTGCAGATGAGTGTAATTGAGATGCCGGTGAACCAGAT
>JAKQPY010000032.1:0-29329 GCA_029564465.1 Bacteroidota bacterium
TGTTGATATTCCGAATGCAGAGCAATATCCTTGTACATTCGAAATGGTTAGCTATTCGGGTCAAAAGGCTATTGAAGAAGAAATTTCCAGCAATCAATTTGTTGTTGATATATCGAAACTACCTACCGGTGTATATGTGTATCGCATTACCAATAGTTTTGGTTTATTGAAAATTAATAAATTAATAATTAATTAAACATTGGCGCAAGCAATCTTTCGTTGAATGGAATTCATCAGAGTCTAAAAGCCACCCGTCTTTGCCAGAACGAAGTAGAAGAACGAAGCAATCTGTATTTACAGACTGTTTTGTTTCACCGGGCACCCCGATTCCACCTCAGCTCCACTCGGTAGCCGTCCCGATAACGTGTGGGGATGCAATACCCCGTCGTAAAAATCATTGGTTTTTGTTTGAAAAGTGTACTTTTGCGTCGTGAAAAACACAATAAAAAACTTTTATTCAGGCGATAGCCGCATCGAAGCAATTCAGAACCTGTGCGCAAACGACACAGCAGCAAGGATTGTGTTGGGCGGGCTTGCGGGTTCATCGCCCGCATGGGTGGCTGCCGCCTGTTTTTTGCAAACCAACCGAAGGCTGTGCGTTGTGCTGAACGACAAAGAAGTGGCGGCCTATTGCCGCGACGACCTCGCGGTTCTGCTGGGCGACGATAACGTGTTGTTCTATCCGTCGTCGTATAAACGTTCGGCCGACTACGAAAAAACCGATGGGGTTAATATTATCCTCAAAACCGAAGTTCTCGAAAAACTCAGCAATAGCCACAAACCCTACGTGGTGGTGAGCTACCCGGCTGCATTATCCGAAAAAGCCATTCGCAAAACCGAACTGAAACGAAACACCCTGCACATTGGCAGCGGCGACAAGCTCTCGATGGATTTTGTGATTGAGCTTCTGTATGAATACGGTTTCAGCAAAGAGGAGTTTGTGTACGAGCCGGGGTGCTTTGCGGTGAGAGGAAGCATTATCGATGTTTTTTCGTTCAGCAGCGATAAGGCCTATCGCATCGATTTTTTTGGCGATGTGGTAGAATCGATACGGAGTTTCAGACCCGACACCCAACTATCGGACAACAAGCTGCGCAGCATTAATATTGTTCCGAATATTCAGGAGCATCTGCTCGACGAGGATCACGTGAATTTTCTGGAATATTTCGATAAAAAGACCCTATTCTTTGTTCAGAATTTTGATTTTTGCCGCAATCAGATTGGTCGTATTTACGAAAATACCACGCAGAAATTTGATGCCGGAAGCTCCCGGGCAGGCCATACCATTGACCCGCTGAAACACATGGCCGATGCTATGGAATTTGTCAGGCTCACCGAACACTGCCATCTGGTGGAATTCGACGCAAACACGCTGGGCAATGCCACACGAATTGATTTCAATACTTCGGCCCAACCGGTCTTCGGGAAGCAGTTCGATATGCTGGCCGAAGATTTGCTCGAAAGGCAGGATGAGGCCTACACCACCGTAATTCTTTCGGAAAACCCGAAACAAACCGAACGCCTCCGCGATATTTTTGATGCCCGCTACGGGCACATTCCGTTCGAAGACCCGGGCTACACGCTGTATCAGGGATTTATCGACCACGACCACCGCATTTGCCTGTACACCGACCATCAGATTTTTGAGCGTTATCACCGGTTCAAGGTGAAAGATTCGTTTGCGCGCAAGGATGCCATCAGTGTAAAGGAGCTGCAGTCGATAAATCCGGGCGATTATGTGGTTCACGTCGATAGCGGAATAGGTCGATTTGGCGGATTAACCACCATCGAAAACAACGGCAGAATTCAGGAAGTGGTAACCATTCACTATGCCGAAAACGATGTGCTGTTTGTGAACATCCATTCGCTGCACCGCATTTCGAAATACCGTGGTAAAGATGATGTGGCGCCCAACATTCAGCGATTAAGCTCCACCACATGGAAAAGGCTGAAAGAAAAAACCAAGCAGCAGCTTAAAGACATTGCCCGAGAGTTGATTTTGCTGTATGCAAAGCGCTCGGAACAACAGGGTTTTGCGTTTTCGGCCGACACTTACCTGCAACACGAGCTTGAGTCGTCGTTTATTTATGAAGATACACCCGACCAGGTAAAAGTTACCCGCGAGGTAAAGGCCGACATGGAGCGCAACATACCAATGGACCGGCTGGTGTGTGGCGACGTGGGTTTTGGTAAAACCGAAATAGCCATCCGGGCGGCTTTTAAGGCAGTGTGCGATGGTAAACAGGTTGCCGTGCTGGTTCCGACCACCATACTGGCCTTGCAGCATTATCAGACTTTCAGGGAACGACTTGCCGATTTTCCGGTAACGGTGTCGTATGTAAGCCGGCTGCGCACTGCAGGCGAAATACGCGACAGCCTCGCCGATTTAAAAAACGGTAAAATCGATATCCTTATCGGGACGCACCGTTTGGTGGCTGCCGATGTACAGTTTAAGGACCTGGGCCTGCTGGTGATTGATGAGGAGCAAAAATTTGGCGTTGCCGTAAAAGAAAAACTGAAGAAACTGAAGCTGAATGTCGATACGCTGACCTTAACCGCAACGCCTATACCGCGCACCCTGCAGTTTTCGCTGATGGGCGCCCGCGACCTTTCGATACTGAGTACCCCGCCACCCAACCGGCAACCCATTGTAACCGAACTGCACACATTCAACCCCGAAATCATCAGGGAAGCCATATATTACGAGGTAAACCGCAACGGTCAGGTTTTCTTTGTGAACAACCGCATCGACAATATATATAATATACTGGCCACCATTAAACAGGCCTGCCCTGATGTGAGTGCCGTGGTAGCTCACGGACAAATGGAAGGGCGTCAGCTCGAAAAAATTATTCTCGATTTTATGCGTGGCGATTTCGATGTGTTGATTTCCACTTCGATTATCGAAAACGGCGTTGACATTCCGAACGCCAACACCATGATAATTAATAATGCCAATAACTTCGGGCTAAGCGACCTGCATCAGCTGCGTGGCCGTGTTGGCCGTTCGAACCGCAAGGCATTCTGCTATCTGCTGGCGCCACCGCCCGACCTGATGAGCCGCGATGCTGCACGTCGACTCAAGGCCATTGAGGAATACAACGAACTGGGCAGTGGTTTCAATATTGCCCTTCAGGACCTCGATATCAGGGGAGCCGGTGATATTTTCGGTGCCGAGCAATCGGGGTTTATTGCCAACATCGGGTTCGAAACCTACAACCAGATGATTAACGAAGCCCTCGAAGAATTGAAAGAAACCGAGTTTAAAGAGCAGTTTGCTGCCGATACCTCAGCCGATATTCCCGCACTGCCGGCAACTGCAGGTCCGGTACGCGATTGCAGCATCGAAACCGATTTCGAGGTGCTGTTTCCATCGTCGTATATTTCGAGTGCTTCGGAGCGCATAAACCTCTACCGTCGCCTCGACGAGCTGAAAGACGAGGACGCATTGCAGCAGTTTGGTGAGGAGCTCATCGACCGCTTTGGTGAATTGCCCGAACCTGTGGTGGAATTGTTTGATGTGGTAAGGCTTCGCAAACTTGCTGCATCGCTGGGATTTCAGAAAATATTGATTAAAAACCAGCAGTTGATTGCCTACTTCCCCGGCGACCAGCAGTCGTCGTATTACTCAGGTCCGGTGTTTGCTTCCATTATCGGATTTGTGCAGCAGCATTCACGTCGGTTTACGATTAAGGAGCATAACGAAAAACTCAGCTTACGCTGCAATAACATTCAACGGATTCAGGATGCCCTGACACTGATGAATTCAATAATTGCCATGTAGTAGCCCGTCATTGCAATGACGAGGCACGAGGACGAAGCAATCTGCATTCGACGGGTTACGCCATATCTATGGCATTTTACTTTTGGATCAGCAGCGTACCGGCCAGTTGTTCGATTACTTGCGGGAAGTGCCGGTATTCGAGCTGGTGTATGCGCGCAGCCAGGCTTTCGGGTGTGTCGTCGGGCAACACAGGGCAACAGGCCTGAAACAAAATACCGCCTTCATCGTATTTCGGGTTAACCAGATGAATGCTGATACCCGATTGTTTTTCGCCATTTTCGATAACCGCCTTGTGTACTTTGTCGCCATACATGCCACGGCCACCATACGAAGGCAACAAGGCAGGATGAATATTCACAATACGCCCCTGCCATGTGTTAACCATGTTTTCGGGAACCAGCCACAAAAAACCGGCAAGTATAATAAGCTCAATTCCTTTTTTCGACAGATAGTTATAAACAATTGAATTATTGTAGAATTCGTCTCTCGAAAAAATCAGGGTTTCAACACCTTCGGCAGCGGCTTTTTGCAATACGGGCGCATCGGGCTTATTGCTCAACACCGCTTCGATGCTTACAACAGCACTATCCCGGAAGAAATGAATGATATTCATGGCATTGGTGCCCGAACCTGATGCAAAAATGGCTGTTTTTATCATCTTCAAGTTTGTTTTATGTAGTTGCAAACATACTGAATTTAAATCTGTTAACAAGCGTTGTTATTAAAATACCCTGCGATATTTTGTCAATCAGTACTTTATTTCGTTTCTTTGTAGCCTTAAAATTGAACTGAAAGTTTAACTAAATTTTTAAATTATGTCAGACATTGCATCAAGAGTAAAAAGTATTATCGTTGACAAGCTGGGCGTTGACGAAGCAGAAGTAACCCCCGAAGCTAGTTTCACCAATGATCTCGGTGCTGATTCACTCGACACTGTTGAGCTGATCATGGAATTTGAAAAAGAATTTGAGATTTCGATCCCCGATGAAGAAGCCGAAAAAATTTCGACAGTAGGCGCTGCCATCAAATACATCGAAGAAAACAGCAATTAATCTCAGCAGTCTCACCAATTCATTTATTATGGAAGTAAAACGGGTTGTAGTAACCGGGTTGGGAGCTGTAAGTCCTTTGGGCAATACAGTTTCCGAAACATGGGAAAACCTGAAGCAAGGCGTAAGCGGTGCCAATCTGATAACCCACTTTGATGTGACGAATTTTAAAACAAAATTCGCCTGCGAAGTGAAAAATTTTGACCCTGCAAACTACTTCGACAGGAAAGAGATAAAAAAATATGACCCTTTTACCCAGTATGCGCTGGTGAGTGCCGCCGAAGCAATGGAGGATTCCGGCCTTGATGTCGAATCGATCGACAAAACAAGAGCCGGAGTCATCTGGGCTTCGGGCATCGGAGGCGTTGAGGTTCTGATGCAGGAGATGAAGAACTATTTTGAAGGTAACAAAATACCTCGTTTCAATCCGTTTTTTATTCCGAAACTTATCATTGATATTGCTGCAGGCTTTATCTCGATAAAATATGGGTTCATGGGGCCCAACTACAGCACGGTGTCGGCCTGTGCCAGCAGCAGTAATGCTGTGATTAACGCCTGCAACCTCATCAGGTTGGGCTATGCCGATGTAATTATCAGCGGTGGCTCCGAAGCCGCCGTTAACGAAATTGGTATTGGCGGGTTCAATGCCCTGCAGGCCATTTCGACACGCAACGATGATTATCTTACTGCATCGCGCCCGTTCTGCGCTACCCGCGACGGTTTTGTGCTGGGCGAAGGAGGTGCTGCGCTTATTCTCGAAGAATATGAGCACGCCGTGAAACGCGGAGCAAAAATATATGCCGAAATTGCCGGTATTGGTCTGTCGGCCGATGCATACCATATTACTGCACCCCATCCCGAAGGTAACGGAGCTGCTCTGGTAATGAGCAATGCATTGAAAGATGCCCATGTCGCCCCCGAAGTTGTCGACTATATCAACGTACACGGAACCGCTACACCCCTGGGCGATATTGCCGAACTTACCGCAATCAAACGGGTGTTTGGCGACCACGCGTTTAAACTCAACATCAGTTCATCGAAATCGATGACAGGCCACTTACTGGGAGCTGCCGGTGCGCTCGAAGCCCTTATCACCATAAAGGCTATGGAAAACAGCATCGTACCTCCCACAATTAACCATCACGAGAAAGACGAAAACATTGACGAACGCTTTAATCTGACATTCCACAAAGCGGTTGAGCGTCCCATTAACTATGGCCTCAGCAATACCTTTGGGTTTGGCGGACACAACACTTCGATTATTTTTAAAAAATCATAGATTTTGTTCCTTTCGGGTGTAAACATGCCTTTTTTTTGCGGTAAAAACAAAGCCTATTGCTATCAATTGTATTTGCTACTTGGCTTTTACCCGCGTAATGCCCTTATTTATCAAACCGCCTTTACGCACAGTTCGCGCAGCATAAGCGATGCTGAAGGGAAACAAACCAACAACGAGCGACTTGAGTTTATTGGTGATGCCATTCTCGATGCTGTGGTTGCCGATATTTTGTACGTAAAGTTTCCGGATGTTGACGAAGGAAAACTCACCCTGATGCGCTCGCAGATTGTAAAGCGAAAATCGCTTGATAACCTGGCCCTTAAAACGGGGGTTGCCGATTTTGTGGTATTCCGAAACGATGCCGAACGTAATCCCGGTCACATTGCAGGAAACGCTTTCGAAGCATTGATCGGAGCCATTTATTACGATCGCGGCTACAAGTATTGTAAAAAATTTATCACCAAGGTCATTTCGGAACACCTGAACCTCGACCACATTACCGAAGAAAACGAAGACTATAAATCCTTATTGCTCAACGAGGCACAGCGCCGTAAATGGGATATTGTTTTCGACACGGTCGAAAGTATAGAGGAAAGCGAGCGCGAGCTTCACTTTTGCTGTGCCGTAATTGTAAGCGGTGTTTTTATTACCGAAGGCAAAGCATGGACAAAGAAGGAAGCCGAACAACAAGCCGCCGGCATTGCTCTCAACAAGCTGATAAAGAAAAACCCTCCCCGAAAATGAAAAAGAAAACACTGAAGTTTCAGCCCGAATACGATTTCAAACTCCTCGGGGCGGTGAGCAGCAGTTCTGATATTCGCTTTGTGCGCGAAATAAAATTGATTACCGGGCTGGAGATGATACGAAACGGGTACCATGAAATTTACAACGAAAAAAGTCCTGATTCGCAAAAGTTTTTTCTGTATGAATGTCCCGAAAACGACGAAATAGTTAGTATTTACGTGGTGGGCAACAAGTCGGAGGCAGGTTTTTTAATTGAGGAACTGCGCAACATCGATTTTTTTGTGGTGATAAAAGGAACCGACAGGATGGATTTCGCATCAGAACTGATGAAAAACCTGAAGTCGAACCCGGTGGTTCAGGCCCTTTTCGACATTGACCCCGAAAAACTGGCTTCGAAACAAAAGCTGCTGATGTAATCGCGATAAATCCAATTGCGGGATAAAAAAAACCACTACTTTTGCAGCGAACCGGCTCAGTAAAATCTTAATAAACACGGCATGGGTGTTATCGTAAATCAATCGTTCAAAGGCTCACTGTACTCTTACATTGGCACTGCGCTGGGCTTTCTGAATGTAGGCTTGCTGATGCCCATAGTGTTTTCGAGCAATCAAATCGGCCTCACCAACCTCTTGATTTCGATTTCGCTGATAATCGGACAACTGGGAACTTTCGGTTTTCTGAATGCCACCATTAAGCTGTTCCCCTTTTATCGCGATAAAGAAAAAGGCCACCATGGATTTCCTTTGATGATGATGAAAGTAGGTCTGGCAGGCTTTGTGTTTACTACCGCCCTGTTCTTCATACTGAAGAATTACCTGATTGAAGCCAATTCCGAAAAATCGCAGTTATTTGTTGAAAACATCTACTACCTGCTGCCCCTGTTGTTTGTTACCATTTTTTACCTCCTGCTCGACAACTATTGCGTGGTGTTGTTCAACGCTTCAATTGGTATATTCCTGAAAGAGTTTCTGTTCAGGATTCTCAATCTGATTGGCATTGGACTGTTCTGGCTTGGAATTCTCGATTTCGACAGGTTCCTCCTGTTCTATTTTGTGGCCTATAGTGTCCCCACTTTCGGCTTGATGATATATCTTATTATTAAGGGAGAGCTAAGCCTGAAGCGCGACCGTGATTTTACCGATAAACCCATGCGACGCAATTTAATCAGTGTATCGGTTTACGGACTGCTGGCCGGATTTTCGGGGATTGCCGTAATGAATATCGACCGTTACATGGTGAATCATTACGAAGGCTTGTCGGGAACCGGTATCTACAGCACCATGTTCTATTTCGGCACCATCATCATGCTGGCTGGAAGAAGCCTGAAACGTATAGCAGCCCCCGTGATTTCGGAAGCATTCAAAAAAGACCAGCCCGAGCTTATCGGCGATGTGTACACACGCAGTACCCTGACCCAACTGATTATATCGTCGTTTCTGTTTTTGCTGGTATGGTGCAACCTCGATTCGGCGTTCGCACTTATTCCTGCCGAATTTCAGGCAGGCCGCTGGGTGGTTTTCTACATTGGCCTGTCGCAGGTAATTACCATGGCTGGGGGTGTAAGTCACGAAATCATTCAATATTCGAAGGAGTACAAGATTTACACCTGGATGATGGCGGGATTTATTGTGCTGGTGGTCGTGAGCAATATGATAATGATACCTCTTTACGGTTTACCTGGTGCTGCCATAGCCTCGGCAATTTCGTATGCCATATTCGGATATGTACGTTTCGAATTTATCAGGCGCCGCTTTCACATGCAGCCTTACAATATCCATCACTTGGTCTGTTTGCTGATAAGCGCTGTTGTTCTCGGTATTTCGATGCTGATACCGCGTTTCGATAATTTTATAATCGATCTGATAATTCGGTCGGGGCTTATAAGTGTTTTGTTTATCGGGGCCTTGTATTTACTGAAAACCAGCAGCGATATCAACAACCTGATTCATCAGACGCTCTCGATTGCAGGCCGGATGTTGCGCGGGAAATGGCGGAAAAACTCATAAAACCGGGTACCGCAGGTCAGAATTTTTTTCTGTATATTTAATGCTTCAAACTTCGTACGCTAATGAAAGTGTATATACAGATGGTTTTTGTGGCACTGTGTGCCCTGATGCTGATTGTCAGCTCATGCCGCAATGCCTCCCGATACAAGAATCTGACAGAAGCCTTTGGCAATACCACACTATCTGACAGTGTTCCCAATATTGACAGTTTAGTGGCAAGTCTGCCCGAATATTCGCAAGTTACCGCACCCCTGATGTCTAATGCTAAATTCAACAGTGATGCACTATTCGGTATATACCCCGCCGATGAAACCCTTGCCGTTAAATCATCGGCAATGTTGCTGGGCATTTATATGGCCGATCTGGGATATGCACGACACTACGAGCAGGTGCAGGTATGCATGGATTATCTCGCAGCCATGAAGCTTTGCGCGACCGAATTGGCTATACCTGCCGAAAACTTCGATTATGCGGTTGTGGCCTGCGAAACTGCCTTAAGCGACCGCAAAAGTCTGTTGATTATCGTCGATTCGGCCATCAATTCAACCAGCCAATACCTCCGAACCGGCGAAATGTATGGCGTTGCTGCTATTGTGGCTTCCGGATTATGGCTCGAAACCCTGAAAATTGCCACACAGATAAATGCTGACCGAGAAACCATGAAAAGCATACTGGCAGGGCATCAGAAACAACTCGAAACGCTGAATTTACTTCTTGAATCCTTTCGCGGCGATGAATACATAACCAAACTTGCCAACACACTGAAAGATTTCAGCAAGATCTCGTCCGACAAACTCCCCGGCGAAAAAGCCTTTGAAGAAGCTTACAATCAACTGGGAATCAAACAGGTATCAGCACATTAACCCGATGATAAAAACAAAACATAATTCAGAAAAAACCGGTGTTTTCGTAACTGACCGACAGTATACCGCCGGTTACCGAAGCCATTAATGTGAGTTGAGGGACCACAGAATATATTTGTCGTGAAATTCAAAACGAATAAAAACATGAAACACGAAACTAAAATCAGGGCACATTGCGAACGAAGGCATGTTTCTCCCGCTTGTGCCGCACGTAAAAAAATAACATTCGGAATTTTTCTGGTTGCTGCCGGTGTATTGTTAATACTGGGTCGCAGTGGCTTCATCAAGCCCGAAATAATGGATTACATTTTCAGTTGGCAAAGCTTGCTGGTATCGCTGGGTCTGTTATTCCTTATTTCAAACCCGCGCTCTTATGTTTTCAGCATCCTGCTCATTCTTACCGGCTCGTTCTTCCTGTATGCTCAAATTGCACAGCTTCCGGTTGAAACACGCAACATTTTCTGGCCACTGGTACTGGTTCTTATCGGATTGCTGATGATATTCAAACGTTTTAACAAACCCCATCCACAAAAGCGTTTCGAAAACTATGATACCAATTCGGAAGACTTCATCGAAAGGAATCTGGTTTTTGGTGAAAGCAAAACCGTGGTAACTTCGAAAAACTTTAAAGGCGGTAACATTAAAACTGTGTTCGGCGGTTGCGAGATTATACTTACCGATGCCGAACTGGCCGAAGGCACACAGGTTATCGAACTCAGTACTGTGTTCGGCGGAATCAGCATTATTGCTCCCCGTCACTGGGACATCAGCATCGAAGTGGATGGTGTAATGGGTGGATTCAAAGACGAGCGGCATTTTATCAATCAGGACAATCTTGATAAAACCCGCAAATTAATCATCCGTGGATCGGCTGTATTTGGCGGAGGTGAACTGAAAAATTCCTAAAAACATGAGTCATCCTTTTTCGCAGAAGAAGAAAATCATTATTATCTATGCCGTAAATTGGTTGCTGATTTCAGCAATCCATTTCGGCTTTTTATATTCGGTGAGCGGATTTTCGCTGGGATTTTCGCTGATTGATGCCCTGGTTTATACCAACGTTTTTGCACTTATCGGCCTGATTATTCATTACGGGGTCGCCTACTCGGGTCTCGACAAACGCTTTGGCACCATTGTGTTCAATCAGATTATCTCGGCGGTGGTAATTGTGGCCATCTGGCTCGTGATATCCTATATTCTGGCCGGTTTACTCATGACCGCTTTCGACATTCAGGCACCCGACACCACCGGTTGGTTGCAGAAACGCATTATCAACGGAATAATTTACTACGTTCTGCTTGCCCTGGTGTATTACCTTATCAGCAGTTACGAAAGCAATCAGAAAGCGAAACAAGACGTTCTGGCCATGGAATCGCGCCTCCGCGAAACCCAGCTTCAGGCACTCAAATCGCAGATAAACCCGCATTTTTTGTTCAACAGTCTCAACTCGATTTCCTTTCTTGTGAAACAAGATTCCGACAAAGCCCGCGAAATGCTTTCGGTGCTTTCGGACTATTTCCGCTACAGCCTCAAGCAACAATCCAACACAGCCACTATTGCCGACGAGTTGGTACACTGCCGCAAATATCTCGAAATCGAAAAAATACGATTTTCAGCCAAGCTCATTATCGAAGAAGAAATCGACGGGCAATGCCTGGGTTTTATGCTTCCGGCAATGCTATTGCAACCCATCTACGAAAATGCGGTAAAACATGGCGTATACGAAAGCGACGAGCCCGTTATTGTTAAAACACAGCTTGTAGAAAAACCCGACTGCATTCTTATCAGCATCAGCAATAACTACGACGCCGATGCGCTGGTGCGTAAGGGCGAGGGAATAGGATTGAAAAATGCCGCTGAACGCCTCCGCCTGATGTTTGGAACCGAAGGCCTGCTCGAAATTAAAAAAGAACCTTCAGTATTCACCGTTGTGATAACCCTACCGAAAAAGAACTAACATGATACGATGCATTATTATTGACGACGAAACACCCGCACGCAGTTTGGTGCGCGAATATCTTACCCCCCACAGCGACATCGAAATAGTGGCCGAATGTGCCAATGGTTTCGATGGGCTGAAGGCCATTCAGGATCTCAAACCCGATTTGATTTTTCTCGATATTCAGATGCCCAAGCTCACCGGTTTCGAAATGCTCGAACTGCTGGTCAACAAACCCGCCATTGTGTTTACCACCGCCTACGAGCAGTTTGCCATACAGGCTTTTGAATGCAACGCCAGCGACTATCTGCTTAAACCCTTTACACCCACCCGTTTCGACGATGCCCTGGCCCGGGTGCGCCGCCAGATTGAAAACCACAGCGGGCAGTCGCAGGTAGATACCCTGATACAATCGGTAAAAAACGAGACCAAACTCATCGACCGTGTGGTGGTAAAATCTGGGTCCAAAATAAAAATACTGCCGGTCGAAAGCATTCTCTGCATCGAGGCCGCCGACGACTATGTGCTGATACACACTCACAGCGAACAGTTCATAAAAAACGACACCATGAGCTATTACGAAGAGCGGCTTCCTGCCCAAGAATTTCTCAGGGTACACCGTTCGTTTCTCGTTGCGTTGTCGGCCATCGAAAGCATAGAACCCTACACCAAAGAAACCCACTCGCTAAAACTCAGCAACGGTCTGAGTGTAAAAACCAGCCGCAACGGTTCGCAACGGCTCAAACAAATTTTGGGGAGGTAATCTTCTTTAAGAACACGATTTATCGCATTTGGCATCTCTCAATATTAGACAGGTGATTGTCATTTATTTATGTATTTCTAATACAAATCAATCATAACCTAAAAAAATCCTCAACAATGTTTTGCATTTCGTATCCATTTCTATAGATTTGAACAAAAATTAAGCGCAATGCCGGTTTCATTCAAGCCGAAATACTAGGGTTTTATGTATGAAAAAGCTATTAAAGAGTTGAAGAATGAGATGTATTAAACTATTGCCCAATAAAGGTTTCATGAATGAATTTGAATGTAGCTTTAGCCCAATAATCTAATCCCTATGCCATTCGTTAAAGTATATATCCATTTTGTGTGGAGTACAAAAAATCGGTATCCATTTTTGTATTCTAAAGAATTGAGGGCCAGAGTATGGAAACATATCAGAGAAAACGCCAAGGAGAAAGGAATTTTTATTGATTTTATAAATGGATATTCTGATCACTGTCATTGTTTGGTTTCATTTGGGGTTGATCAAAGCATTCAAAAGGTAATGCAATTGATAAAAGGAGAATCTTCATATTGGATAAATAAAAATGAATTGATAAATGAAAGATTTGAGTGGCAGGATGAATATTTTGCTGTATCAGTTTCTGAATCTATAATTGATAAAGTTAGGAAATACATAAAAAATCAGGAAAAACATCACAGCAAAAAAACATTTCAGGATGAATATGATGAATTTATTATAAAATATGGATTTGAGAATTATAAAGGATAGAATTTTGTTGTCCTCATGCTAAAGCATGAAGTAATTCAAATAACATCTTAATGAAATGGGATTCCATTAAAATATATGAAAATTTAATAAATTGGAATGCGGCTTTAGCCCATTCTTAATTTAATAAATTTGAAAACAAATAGGCTTTAGCCAAATAACATTAAAAAATCAACAGGCTAAAGCCTATTGCAATTCATAAAAACCCAAATTTACTACCTTTGCAAAAACTTGTTGATATGAATTTTGTAAAGGAACTCGAATGGAGGGGTATGATTCACAACATCATGCCGGGAACCGAAGAACTGTTTACCCGCGAAACGGTAACTGCTTATGTTGGCATCGACCCCACTGCCGACTCGCTCCACATTGGTCACCTCGTGAGCATCATGATGCTCAAACACCTTCAGGTATGCGGACACCGGCCCATTGTGGTGCTGGGTGGCGCCACCGGTATGGTGGGCGACCCTTCGGGAAAATCGAACGAACGCAACCTCCTCGACGAAGAAACTCTGATGCACAACGAAGCCTGCATTCGCAAACAGGTAAGCCGTTTTCTCGATTTCTCCGATTCCGTCAATAACAGCGCCCTGCTCCTGAACAACTACCACTGGACAAAAGACTACAGTTTTCTGGGCTTTGTGCGCGACATTGGCAAACACATTACCGTGAACTACATGATGGCCAAAGACTCGGTGAAAAAGCGCCTCAGCGGCGATACAGGCGCAGGCATGTCGTTTACCGAGTTCTCGTATCAGTTGCTGCAGGGCTTCGACTTCCTGCACCTCTTCCGCGAATATGGCTGCAAACTGCAGATGGGTGGCAGCGATCAATGGGGAAACATCACTACAGGTACTGAGCTCATACGCCGCATTTGTCAGAGCGAAGCATTTGCCCTGACCTGCCCGCTTATTACCAAGGCCGACGGTGGAAAATTCGGAAAAACAGAAGACGGCAATGTGTGGTTAGACCCCGAGCGTACATCGCCATACAAATTCTATCAGTTCTGGCTGAACATATCTGACGAGGATGCCGAAAAATACATCCGTATATTTACACTCCTGCAGCAACAGGAAATCGAAGAACTCACAGCCGCCCACCGGAACGAACCACACCTGCGCCTGCTGCAAAAAAAACTGGCGGAACAAATCACCTGTATGGTTCATTCCACCGAAGAATACAACACAGCAGTGGCTGCATCAGAAATACTCTTCGGCAAAGGAACCGCCGACCAGCTGGCATCGCTTGATGAAAAAACAATACTCGCCGTTTTCGAAGGGGTTCCGGTATTCGAAGTGGCTAAAAGCGAATTCGAAAACGGAATAGCACTTATGCAGCTGCTTACCGAAAATGCTCCGGTTTTTCCGTCAAAAGGCGAACTGAGGCGCAGCATTCAGGGAAACGGGCTCAGCATTAACAAGCAAAAATATACCGATGTAAACGGAATTATCCACGTGGATTCACTCATTTCGGGTAAGTTTATCGTGGTGCAAAAAGGAAAGAAAGACTACTACCTGATAGTGGCCAAATAAGCGCACCCGGGTTATTAACAATCGGTTAATTTACTGGTGCTCAAAACGATAATAGGAGCGCAAAAACCTAAAGGACTCATTTACAAAACATTGATTTATCAACCGATTCAGGAATGTTTGGTGAATATCAATTAACATCTGCTGATAAAAATATCTTTCAGGTTTCAATATTAAAACTATATGATGAACTCAGCGAAAAAAGCAAGAGAATTTCATTAGAAAAAATTAAAAAACACTTAACAAATCATCAACTAAAATTCAATTTCCGGGGTAAATGTATTTATTAAAAAAGGACGGTGAATTCAGATATTAACAATTGTTCAATCTTTTTTTCAAGCATCTCATAATCAACCGATGCTGCGAAAATGTACTGTTAACAAAGCGGTATTACTTTTAATAAATTACTTTTGCAAATAAAACTGTCGAAAATTGTAAACCGATTTAACACACAATAATCATCAGCATTCCATTTAAGAATTTAAAAAGAATAAAATACAAATGATAAGAGATAACGAATTTTTTAAAAAAGAGATTTTTCGTTTAAAAAGAGAAAAGAATGCAATTATTTTAGGACACTACTACATAAGCGGAGAATTACAGGATATTTCTGATTTTACGGGTGACAGTCTTCAGCTATCACAACAGGCAGCCACTACCCAAGCCGATATTATTGTTTTTTTAGGTGTGTATTTTATGGCCGAAACAGCCAAAATACTCTCACCCGGAAAAAAAGTACTTATTCCCGATCCCGCAGCGGGTTGTTCGCTGGCCGATTCGTGTAAACCCGATGAATTCAGTGCGTTTATTAAAAAACACCCGGGTCACATTGTTGTTTCGTACGTAAATACTTCAGCAGCCATTAAAGCAATGACCGATATCGTGGTTACCTCATCGAATGCCATGAAAATTGTGAATTCATTACCCCAGGATCAGGCCATAATTTTTGCGCCCGACCGGAATCTGGGTAATTATATTAACTCGGTTACGGGACGAAATATGGTACTCTACAATGGTGCCTGCCATGTACACGAGCAATTCAGTCTGGAAGCTCTTTTGACGCTTAAAACGAAACATCCCGAAGCCATTGTTCTGGCTCATCCTGAATGTGAACCCCCTGTGCGCATGCTTGCCGATTATATTGGATCTACTTCGGCATTGCTAAAATATTCAAGTCAATCGAAAGACAATATGTTTTTGGTTGCTACCGAATCGGGTATTTTGCATCAGATGAAAAAAGCCCGACCCGATGCTGTGTTTATTCCGGTTCCGGGCAACGACAGCACATGCGCTTGCAATGATTGCAGTTATATGAAACTGAATAGTATCGAAAAGCTCTACAATTCGCTGTTAAACGAAGAATTCGAGGTTCAGGTAGATAATGAAACTGCCGAAAAAGCACGGCATTCAATACTCAGAATGTTGACTTTGTCGGAATAAATCAAAGGATGAATTTTTTTCGATATATTATTATTTTTCTTTTTACCGTTAGTTCGGTGTATACCATTTTTGCCCAGAAAGATCCTTTTTTACAGTGCGATATTGGAAGTGCTTATATTTTGCCCGGTTATTCGGGTCTCCCCGATTATGGTCCGAATTATCAGTTGCGGGTACGTTACGGTAATCGCCTCACCGACAATAAATCATGGAATAAAAACTACAATTATCCTTATGTTTCGGTGAATGCATTTTTTTCGCATAATACAAATTTGGCATTGGGAAGCATTTTTGCTGTTTATCCCGATTTTGGTTTTATTCTGAAAGAAAAAAAGAAGTACGAAATGAGAATTTCGGCTGGTTTGGGAATTGCTTTTTTTAATAAGATTTATCATCCTGAATATAATCCCCAGAATATGCTCATCGGATCGTATTGTACAGCTACAGGTGCCGCTGATTTGCTTTTCAGGTATAAAGTCTCGTCGCAATGGTCGGCTTGTCTGCAGGCCGGTGTAATTCATTTTTCGAACGGACATACCCGCTTGCCGAATCTGGGGATAAATATGCCCTATGTGATGCTGGGTACAAACTATTGGTTCCGCGAAGAGCCAAAATATCAGGTAAGGTCGAAACTGGCATTCGATGATGCGCGTTCGAAAGGAGTGGTTCGCTATGGTTTGGGATTTCATCAGTTTGGCGAATCGGCAAAGCCATGGGGTGGACCGGTGTATGTGAATCAGGTGTTGTCGATTGCACTGGCTCACAATTATTCACCGATTGCTTTTTTATCATTCGGGGTAAATTTCACCTATTATGATAGCTTTTATCATTTTATGCTCGATCAGGAAGTGCATGAGGTAAATACGCTTTTCAACGAAAGTTGCATGATTACTGTATTTGCTGCACACGAATTTTTATTTGGAAAAATTGGTGTTTACACCGAGCTGGGATTCGATATTTACAAACCATTTTACCGGAAATATGCCCTGTATTACGACAACACACTCAGCCTCGATGAAACCATTAAATCGTTCAACAGTAATAAACTGGGCTTGCAATATCACTTTTTTAAACCCATTGAGCAACACTTCGATGTGATGGCCGGTGTGTATATTAAATCGAATTTTGGTCAGGCCGATTTTTTAGAATGTGCCATAAGTATTGCTTTCTGAATATTTTCGATTATTTTTGAAGGGTAATTTTAAATTTTAAGAATTATGAAAAAACTGATTTTTCTTGCCGCTTTTCTCGTGTTGAGTTTTGGTTTATATGCCCAAAAAGGAGCCTATGCCGGTTTAAACTTTGCCTATAATTCAACCTGGTTGATGAACCCACAGGTATTTGACGATGGTTCAGGTCAGGATATTGACCCTTCGTTTGGTCATTACTATGGCCTTGTGTTGGGCTATAATTTTATTGATAATGTTGGTCTTGAGCTTGATGTGAACTTTGGGAAAATAGTTCAGAAATACACAGGACGACTTAATTATTTTGGTACCGATAATTATAACGATTACAATTCGAAGATTATCATGAAAACTATTGATTTACCGTTGCTGGCTAAGTTTGGTGAAAAATCGTATTTCGAAATCGGACCTGTATTACAGCTTGTAACTTCCGTGGATTATACTATGGATCTCGAAAACGAAAGCAATTTATTTCCTTACTGGTATAAAGATATGATAATGGTTGCCGGAGTTGTCCCTAATGGAACCCGGGATGTACAGGAACTATTTAAAAACAAAGGTTTTGGCTTGGCCATGGGTTTTGGCTCGGATATCGATTTATGGGAAGACAAGCTTGCGCTGAATTTTGGTGTTCGTTTTCAATACATTTTCACCGACCTTCAGGGTGTTAATGGACTGGGCTTAACTTCCGAAAGCCCTTATGTTCCTGAAGATAACCAGAATGATGTAAACGAAAAGGAACGTTTCAAAACCAATCCGTTAATTGGTGGCTTCAAAATAGGTTTGAAATATCGTATTCAATAGTTAACTAACTGATAAAACATTGAGCTGCGCGTTTGTCGTGCAGCTTTTTTTTCGCAGAATGACAATAATATACCTCCCATCAACCGATTCGACAAACCTGGAGGCCAGGCGCCTGATACAATCGAAATCCTGCAACAACCACGATGTAGTACAGTCAGGATTTCAAACCCTGGGGCGTGGACAACAGGGTAATAGCTGGTATAGCCTTGCCGACGAAAACCTGTTGTTTTCGATAGTAAATTTTCCGGAGCATTTTGAGGTTGCCCGTTTTTTCGAATTAACTCAGGTAGCTTCGGTGGCAGTGGTTAAATACCTTTTCAGCCGGGGCATACGCGCACAGATTAAATGGCCTAACGATATATTAGTAAATCGTAAGAAAATTGCAGGTATCCTCATCGAAAACACAATGATGGGCAATTATATTTCCGACTCAATTACAGGCATTGGCCTGAATGTAAATGCATCGGTTTTCCCTTTGGGACTTCAGCAAAAATCCACTTCGATGTTACTGGAAACTTCGCTTGAATATTCAACAAGTGATGAGCTGAACCGATTTATGGAATTCTACAGTGCCGCTATGCGTTACGATAATTTCAGACTCAGGCGCTTATATCATAAGCATTTGTTTGCCATGAATCAGAAGGTCTGTTTCCGACACGGCGATATCGTAAAAACAGCCATTAATGCGGGTGTAACCGACAATGGACAAATCATTATGATTATGCCCGATGGTACGAATCAATACTTTTGGTTCAAAGAAATTGAGTGGTTGCTTTAACCTGGCTTAAATCGTATTGTAGGGATACCGCTCAAAGTGAAGTTCCCTAACTTTTTCAAATAGTATTTCTTTTAGTTCAGCAATGTGCAGGCCGGTTTTGGCTGAAACAAATAAACAAGGTGAATTTTCGCGTGCAATCTGTAGTTGTTCGGGTGCAAGCTCCTCAGTTTCGGATGAAAATAAATCGGTTTTATTAAAAACCATCAGTAACGGTTTTTCATGTACACCCAGTTCCCGTAAGGTCGATTTTACCGATTCGATATGATCGGTATGCGATGGATGCGATATATCGGCTACATGAATCAATAAATCGGAATCGCGGGTTTCGTCAAGGGTCGATTTAAACGATTCCACCAAATGATGTGGAAGTTTACGAATGAATCCAACGGTGTCGGAAAGTAAGAATGGCAAATTATTAATTACCACTTTTCGCGTTGTGGTGTCGAGGGTGGCAAACAGTTTGTTTTCGGCAAAAACTTCCGATTTACTCAGTACATTCATCAATGTCGATTTTCCGGCATTGGTATAGCCTACCAGAGCCACCCTGATTACCTTACCCCGGTTCTTGCGTTGAACCAGCATTTGTTTGTCGATTTGCTTGAGTTCTTCTTTTAGGTATGCAATGCGGTCGCGAATTACCCTTCGGTCGGTTTCTATTTCGGTTTCACCGGGTCCTCGCAGTCCGATACCTCCCCGCTGACGCTCCAGGTGAGTCCAAAGACGGGTTAATCGGGGAAGTAAATACTGGTACTGAGCAAGTTCTACCTGAGTTTTTGCATATGAGGTTTTGGCGCGCATAGCAAAAATATCAAGAATTAAATGGGTGCGGTCGAGAACCCGTACTTCGATGGAATTTTCGATATTACGAAGTTGGGTTGGACTCAGCTCATCGTCGAAAATGGCAAACCCGATGCGGTTTTCGAGTACGTAGTTTTTAATTTCTTCGAGTTTTCCTTTGCCTATATAGTAGGTTGCACTGGGTTTCTCAAGTTTCTGCGTAAAAACTCTGGTGGTTTCGATACCTGCCGTTTCGGCCAAAAATCTCAGCTCATCAAGATACTCGTATGTCTTTTCGCGCGATTGATCCTGGCCATACCATGCTACCAGAACGGCTTTGTTGTTATATGTGTTTTCTGTACTCATTGGGTAATAAAAAACCCCGACTATCTAATATCGGGGTTTCCGTATCGTGCTATTTAAAATTACGAAAGTTTAAAATTAATCGGAATTACGTAAGTAACCGGAACCGGTTTTCCACGTTGTTTTCCGGGAGTCCATCTGGGAAGCATTTTTACCACCCTAACTGCTTCGGTATCGAGGTACTGGTCAACACCGCGGGCAAGTGTAACCTTAGTAACACTACCGTCGGCGGCAATAACGAACTGAACAAAAACACGACCCTGAATACCATTTTCTTTAGCAATTTCGGGATACTTGGTATTTTCGGCAATGAATCTCAATAATTCACCTTCGCCACCCGGATAAGTAGGTTTTTCTTCAACCACGGCAAACGAAATGGGTTCAACTTCTTCTTCTGCTTCATGTTCGCCAAAATCTTTGATATTGGTATCGGTTTTATCTTTTTCGTTTGATTCCGAGTCGAAATCGAAGTGATCGTCAACTTCTACGTCGTTTTCCACGATATTCAGCTCTTCAACCACTTCCTGCACAGGTTCGGGTTCCGGCTCAGGTTCGGGTGGTTTTTCATCACGGAAAGTGTTTTCGATTTCTTCTTCCATCACGTCTTCAACCGACAGGTCGCCCAGTGTACTTGCTGATTTTTCGCTGTCGTTCCACTCGAAGGCTGCGAGCATTATACCCAGCGCAACTACCAGACCCAACTGCAAAAACATCATTTTGCGTTTTTCAAGGTCGGCTTTGGGAGATTTCTTTACTTGCATTGTTTTAAAAATTTAAGTGTGTAAAATTACAATTTAAAATTGAACACTTCAAAATATTTTTAACATAATATCGTACTTTCCTTGCAAATATTATATTTATTGAAGTTTTCATTGTTAATAACTTTCGAATTGGCTTAATAAAGAACGAACTTAATCGGTATAATGTAACTTACTGATACCGGAATTTCGCGTTGTTTTCCAGGGTTCCACCTTGGCAGCATGGCTACCACCCGAAGTGCTTCATTGTCGAGCGAACTGTGGACTCCACGTGCTATACTCACTGAGTTGACTTTTCCATCAGCTCCAATAACAAAACTAACATAAACGGTTCCCTGAATTCCATTATCTTTTGCTGGTAAAGGATACACAGTGTTTTCTGCAATGAACTTCAACATAGCAGCTTCACCACCAATGAAAGAGGGTTTTACTTCAACATTACTCCACGGAATTATTTCGGTAGTTTCGGGAGGATCTTCGTTAGTGAAATTATGAATGATTGGGTCAACAGGATCGTCATCTTCCGGGTTGTCTAAATTACTGAGGTCATCGTCGGGGTCATCGTCTTCCACTATATTGATTATGGGAGCTACCGGCTGTGGTTCTGGAAGTTTAACTTCAGGTTTGGGTGGCTCAGGTCGGGTAATGTCAATTATTTCAGTATCGGGTTCGATATAGCCCGTTGTTACCGTAAACTGTGAGGTTTCCGAAGTACCCCATTCGAAACTGTAGAGAACTACACAAAGTGTAATTACGAATCCAATCTCAAGAAAAAGTATTTTTTTCTTTTCGAGATCGGCCCTGGGTGTTTTTTTGGTTTTCATAGCGCTGTGTTTTTAAGGTGGTTACTGATATAACGCAACAATTTAAATTTTAAGTATAGATGCATGGCAGAAATTAATTCCACACGTTCAACCACTTATTTTTTAAGTTTTTTTGGAGAATTTTTCTCAGATGAAAAATAAAATAACTCCTGTGATGGCCAGGCAGGCACCCAGCACTTCGCGGAATCCGATTTTTTCTTTAAAAAGCAGCACTGCGGGAGGTATTATCATAATGGGTACTATCGACATAATACTGGAAGCCACACCGGTAGAGGCATATTTTACCGCAAAAAGCGAAGCGCTGACACCGAGAAACGGACCAAACAATGCGCCCAGACTTAAAGCGCCCATGGCTTTTCGGTTCGAGAATGCAGCGAACAACTTCTTCCAACGGTTCATAAAAAGAAAAATCAGAAAAAATCCGCTTGCTCCGGTAATTACCCTGATTTGTGTTGCCGAGAACACATCGTAATTGCTCATACCATATTTACTAAGTACCAATCCGGTGGCTTGCCCGGCGGCACCACCAAATGCCAACAGCAGTCCATACAATGGATAGCGCAATTTAAGACCTTTTTTTGGGGGCTCTTCCGATGAGGTTTTTGTATCTCGTTTTACCAGTATTACCATACTGATACCTGTAAGGGTAAGGGTCATTCCCAGTAGTGCCAGCCACGACAAGGTTTCTCCCAGAACAAGCCAACCGGTAAAGGCAGCCATGGGTGGAGCCAGCGACATAATCAGCATCGAAATTCGGGCTCCTACAACCACATAGGCCTGAAAAAGAAACAAATCACCAATCACAAAACCGATAAGTCCTGATAGCGATAACCAAAACCAATTATGTGCCGATGCTCCTTCGGGAAAGAAATTTCCGGTGCGAAATAATGCCAGTAATCCAAACAGTAAAAATGCCATGCATAATCGCAGGAGGTTTACCTGCAGCGAGCCAATCCGTTTCGAAGCCGCTTCAAAAGCCAGTGCTGTTACTGTCCAAAACATGGCAGCTGCCAAAGCGGCTAATTCTCCGGTGTGCGACATAATTGCTGTTTAATAATGAAGCCGGTTTATTTCTTTCGTTCTACCACAAAATCCAGTAACTGCTGCATGGCTTCTCCGGCTTTGTTATTGTTCAAACCGTCCAGCTGCTGAAGCGCCTGGTTATGGTATTCAAGCATAATTTCTGAGGCATAATTAATACCCTGATTGTCAAGTACAAATTTCGAAACCAGCGACAGCAAGTATTTATTGTCTTTGCCATTTTTCCAGTATTGCAGTACATTTTCGGCACTTCGCGGATCAGAATTTTTTAAAGCCCCGATCAGCGGAAGGGTAACTTTCCGCTCAAGGATGTCATTGCCGGCTATTTTACCGGTGATATCCTGAGATGAATAATCGAGAATGTCGTCTTTTATTTGAAAGGCCATACCGCACAACATGCCCAGTGTGCGCATGCTGTGTTGCTGGTCGGCCGATGCTCCGGCTGAATAAGCACCCACTTCGCAACAGGTAGCTATCAGCGAAGCGGTTTTATTTTCGATAACTTCGAAATATTCAGCCTCATCGAAATTGCTTTTACGGGCTATATCCAGTTGCATGAGTTCTCCCAGGCTCATTTTCATGATGGTGGGTGAAATCAGGTCAAACAATTTATGTTCGCCTTTTTGTGTGGCGATATACATGGCATTGGCAAACATATAATCTCCAATAAGCACGGCCCGTTTATTTTCCCAGATTGCATTGGCCGATGCTTTTCCACGTCGCAGCAAGGCTTCATCAACCACGTCGTCGTGAACCATGGTGGACGAATGAATCAGCTCCATGAGCACAGCTCCCGAATGGGTTGATTCGGTGGGTTCACCAAACATACGCGCCGAAAGATAGACTAATAACGGCCTGATTAACTTGCCCTTACTGCTGAGAATGTAATTGAGCATATCCGAAACGTAAGCGTTCTCGGTATGCGTATAGGTTTTCATACGCTTGCCGAAAACATCCAAATCGTTTTTAATAATGCCGGTAATCTGGCCGAGTTTGTCCATAAAAACAAAAATCGCAACTAAATTATAACTTATGTTTCAATTATCGATACAATTAAACAATTATTTGATTTCTTTTGTTTTGATAAAAAAAACAACATGGCACGTGTTAGGGTAACAAAAAAATTTGATTTCGAAATGGCGCATGCCTTGTATGGCTACGACGGATTGTGTCGAACTGTGCACGGACATTCCTATAAATTGGATGTTACCGTAATGGGTACACCAATAACCGATGATAAAAATGTAAAACTCGGTATGGTAATCGATCTTTCTGATTTCAAAAAAATTGTAAAAGAGCTTATCGTAGATGTTTACGACCATTCGCTGGTGGTAAGCTATCGTGAAAACCTGACCGGACTATCAACCAACCAAGCGTTGTTCAACCGTATTCACGTAGTTGATTATCAGCCCACCTGCGAGAATATGATAGTGCACTTTGCCGAGATTCTTAAACAGGCATTACCCGATTATGTACAGCTGTTTTCCCTGAAGCTTTACGAAACTGCCAACTCCTTTGCCGAATGGTTTGCCGACGATCAGAAAGACTAAATAGCATTCGTTAAGCTTTTCAAATCATCTAATACACGCGTTTTTGCATTTCGATGCACTTTAATTTCATATCTTTACCACAAAAAAGAATGGACTGTCGCGACAGGATACCCACAAAACTTGGCTTTGGTCAGGGTTTGGTCGAACTGGGTCATAAGTATCCCAATGTTTTATGTCTGGGTGCCGATATTACCACTTCGGTGGGGATGAATCTTTTCAAAGAAGCATTTCCCGAACGCTTTTTTTCGTTTGGTATTGCTGAGCAAAACATTGCCGCAGTTGCGGCCGGCTTAGCCCTGAGCGAAAAAATCCCATTTTTTAGCACCTATGGGGTTTTTGCATCGATGCGTTGTGCCGACCAAATACGCGTTTCGGTGTGCTACAACAATTTACCTGTAAAAATAGGAGGAGCCCACGCCGGAATATCCGTAGGCCCCGATGGTGCTACCCATCAGGCACTCGAAGATCTGGCCGTGATGCGGGCTTTGCCCGGTATGCTGGTGCTATCACCCTGCGATGCTACCCAGACGCGGTTGGCCACCATAGCGGCCGTTGAACAATGGAAAGGTCCGGCCTATATTCGTTTTGGCCGCGAGGCGATGCCTGATTTTACGGATGTAAATCAGGAGTTTAGGGTTGGAAAAGGGCAGATTCTACGCGATGGAAGCGACATCAGTCTGATTGGTACCGGCCATCTTACCTGGGAATGTCTTTTGGCTGCCGAGATACTTTCGGGTAAGGGTATAAGTGCCCGGGTTGTGAATATTCATACCATCAAGCCCATCGACACTGAGTTAATTATTGCTTGTGCACGCGAGACGGGTAAGCTGGTTACCGCCGAAGAGCATCAGATATTTGGTGGATTGGGTAGTGCTGTTGCAGAAGTAATTTGCCAGTTTCATCCGGCACCCGTGCGCATGGTGGCTATGCCCGATTGTTTTGGTGAATCGGGTGATCCGCTTGTTCTGATGAAGAAATATGGACTCAGCGCTGCCAATATTGTAGTCAAAGCTCTTGAAATGCTTTAGCCCATGGTTTACCTGATTGTATATTTTTTGATTTGCTGTTTCTCCGGTGATGCAGAATGGATGCACGAAAGCAATAATACCGACGGAGCTCGATTTCAGCCGCGTACCACCTTATTTTTGATGGGGCGTTCTTCGGTGGAAAGCGATACAAGCTTTACGAAACTTCCTTCATGGGCGATTAGTTACGGACCGCAATACATGCAGAAACAGGCTGCCGATTCGTTTTTGGTGATGTATAAACAAGCGAAGAATGAAGGTGTTGTTCTTACGGTAATTTCGGCGTATCGCAGTTACGATGTTCAAAAACAATTATGGAACGCTGCCTGGGGTCGTTACCGTTCAAGGTTTGCTGACGACAGGACGTTGGTAGAAAATATTTTGCGTTATCTATCAATGCCCGGAACTTCGCGCCATCACTGGGGTACCGAGGTTGATGTGTGTAGTTTGAGTTTGACGTGGTGGCAATCGGCGCAAGGTACAAAAACCTATCAATGGTTAACTGATAATGCCAGGCGGTATGGATTTTATCAGCCATACGGTAAGCTGGGAGTTACACGAAGTACAGGTTATCACGAAGAACAATGGCACTGGTCGTTTTTCCCCATCGCAACGGAATTAACAGCGCAATATGCTGATTCAGTAGAGTATTCCATGTTTTCCGGATTTAATGGTGCACGGTATGCCGAAGATATTGGTGTGATCCAGAATTATGTTTTATCGGTTGAAGCTTTTGAACTTAAATAATCGTATGAATAAGATTAAGGCCATTGTTCGTGTAATACTTCGCTATGTATTGGCGCTTATTTCGTGGCCGGAGCGCCGTAAAATGAAGATCAGGGGTGGAAATGCACGCTGGTTGGCTGAAGCTGTAAGCGAAAGTTTGTGGTTTAAACCGGGCTGCGATGAAAAGCAACGCATAGATGCAATCGAAAATTTTCGAAAAAATTTGGAGACCTCTGCCAAAACCATCAACGTAATTGATTATGGGGCGGGAGATTCAAAAAGCAGCCGGAGTGACGAAGAAATGTATAATGGAGTGAGCGATTCCCGTGTAGTGGGTAGTGTTTGCCGGAGTGCCAGTAAGCCGGCGTTCTGGGCCTTGATATTGTATAAAATCATCATAAAGTCCAAACCCTCTAATTGCGTGGAACTTGGAACCTGTCTTGGTATTTCAGCCATGATGCAGGCTGCTGCACTCAAAATTAACGAATTTGGACAACTTGTTAGCCTTGAGGGATCGCCGGAATTGGCAGAACTTTCTGCTGAAAACCTTAGTTTAACCGGATACGACAACGTGCAGGTTGTGTGCGGACGTTTCAGCGATACATTTGCCCAGGTACTCAATCAGTTGCATACAGTAGATTATGCATTTATTGATGGTCATCACGACGAAAAAGCCACCCTGCAATATTTCGAAACCATACTTCCATTTTTAAGCGAATCGGCTGTACTGGTTTTCGATGATATCTCCTGGTCGGATGGAATGAGAAGGGCGTGGAACCAAATTAAAAAACATAGTTCGGTGGCTGTTTCGCTCGATTTGAGGCAGATGGGTATTTGTGTGATTGGTTCCCAAACGGCAAAAACCGAACACTATAAAATTACGTTGATCTGAGTTTTATTGATTAATAATCAACGAAATTCGATTTTTACCATCCATTTTTACAATTAAAGGCTGTGGTGAACGTGCATGAACAAAAAACTGTGTACGTCTAACTACTTCCAGTCCGTTAATTTTTTCCCAATCGATGAATTGTTCGCTGTTGGTTGTGGGTATGCTCATATACCCGACATTCATCGAAGTAACATTATGAAAGAAATGGGAACCCGACGAAGGATCCAACGGGAAACCCTCGAAGCCCAATTCAACAATTACTTTTGCATTTGAAATTTGTGGCCATACAACCGGAACGCCAATCCATTTGTCGCGTGTACCCCAGCGACCTGGACCGATAAGAATGTATTTGCGGTCTTCGGCTTTCATAATATCATTGAGTTGCGATATTTCGCTGGCCATGGTTTCGGTTTTCGATTTGTCGAAATGGTTTAAGTCGATATAAATAATGTCGCTGATATTTTCGATAACTCCATTGCCCATGGCTTTTACCGAACGCAGGATCAGGTGTGACCGATCTATTTTTGACTCATCAATTTCGTAATCACTAGCATTGCCAATAAGTGGTTTTATTTGAAGGAGGTAAAAATTGGTTTTTCCGTATTCATCCTTGTTCAAATCAATTGCATACTCTATTTCGACGGGTGTTCCCATGGCCTCTTTTACAATCTCCAGAATTTTATCGACGGTTTCGGGAATGGGCGAATAATTAAACTTCAGGATATTGGCAAAATTGATAATCCGGGGTCCGTTGGCATCAAGTCCGGGAATGATCCGTTCGTTATCGATATCATATACCGAGGCGCAGTGCTTTAGCGCTCCATGCCTTTCGGCGTCATCAATATCAAGTTTAATCAGTCCGGCTTCTTCGCCTTCGAGGATATCGATTTTTTTCTTTTTCAGGTCAACAGCATAAAAATGCACTTGAGAATCTTTGTACTGATCTTTCAGGCTGTTAATGTCGATGCGTGGATATTTCGGACAATAGCGATACGCTTTTTCGCCTTCAACAACATATCTGCCCAGTCCAACTGCCATTACCGAAAAACCATCTTCGGGCTGCATATAGGCTACCGGATAGTAATTAAACGATTGACCAACGCCACTGATATGGGGATAGTATACATCTTTGAAGCGGTTTCCTACCACTTCCTGCAGCACAATACCCATTTTTTCTTCTTCGAGTTTGTAGTTTACTGCCTCGATATAACCACGCGACATATCGGAAAACAGTGAAGCATAAACCATTTTTATGGCATCCATACATTGCTCGAGCCTTATATCTACATCTTCATGATTGTTGGGAATCAGATAGGTTTCGAAAATTCCACTAAACGGTTGATAAAGAGAATCTTCGAGAAGACTCGATGACCGCACCGCAAGAGGTTTCGTAAAGTGTTTCAGGATTATTTTCAACTGACGCACCAGATATCGGGGCAGGCGCGCTTCTTTAAATACCCGGCGCAATTCTTCGAAGCTGATGCTTTGCGTATAAAACTCTTTCAGATTATTTTCTTCCATAAAATCGTCGAACACATCAACGCAAATAATAACTGTACGTGGAGTTTTAATATTTATATTTTCGACCAGGGTATCGAAATCGAAATTGTAGATTAATGTATTTACAAAGGCAAGACCCCTGCCTTTTCCACCCAGGGCTCCCTGCCCTATATGGGCAACGTTGCGTTCATCGACCAGTACCGACTCGTCGAATGGAAGAAGCCTGCCTCGCTGCGATTCGTCGCGGAACTCGTTAATCTGGAGCAATAAAAACTTACGCAGGTCGACCACAGTTCTGAAATCTTCAAGCTTATAGGGATTTAGCAATCGGGCCAGATTAATCTCACCGCGGGCCATAAGCCACATCGAAAAATGGTTTCTCCTGGCGTGATAAATCAACGATTCGTCTGAAATTACCTGAATATAACTTTCAAATTCTTTAAGGTTGCGAGCCACAGCCAACTGTTGTCCATCTTTATCGCGGAAGACAAAGTTTCCAAATCCAACAAAGAAATTAATAAATGTAACTATTTGATTTTCGTAATTATCGGAGTTCTTGTTGATGCAAGCGTGGCTTCGCTGAAAGGAACTTTCGATTTCGGACGACTGAATACAGACCGGCAGATCAAGCAGATTGCTTTTTATGTAGTTCATTAGTTCGTAGCCGGCGTTATCGTTTACCTTGCCATCTTTTTTGTATTTCAGATCAGTAATAACACACTGCAGGTAATCTTTATACGGTTCTATCACCGAAATAGCCTCCTCGTAGTCGTTTGCCAGCAATATTTTAGGACGAGCCCTGAGTCTCAGTATTTTATATAACTCATCAGCCTTTACATCATCAATAATACTCTTGGTTTGTTCCATTACCACCTTATACAGCAGAGGCAACAGCTTTGAATAAAATTTTGCCGAATCTTCAACCACGAGTATTACCCTCACCAGGCCAACACGTGTATCG
>JAKQPY010000047.1:0-1079 GCA_029564465.1 Bacteroidota bacterium
TACTATTGCGGCCGAACGATTCATCTATCCGGAGAAATGATAAAAGAAAAAGTTTTCCGGGCAACTGCCGTTAATGATTGTATGACTGTCTACCGCGATTTCAATTTCAACTGCGCCTGTCCGCTTCCGAAATGGACGATAAAGCCGGGGTTGCTTGCGGGCGTCGGTTTTATGCCGGAGATAAATCGCGTTGACGGACTTATCGGCGCCGAATTTGATTTTATGCGCCACTACAAGCGGTTCGGAGTCGGCGGCGGTGTGTGGTACATTCAGGGATTAACAAGCCAATTTAAAGCGGGCGGGGTTAAAGCGGATTTTGCGTTTTTTACCGGTTCACAGTAAGCCTAAAAGCGCGAGAGATTTTACAAATAAATCCTGTCCCGCTCGATTCAAATGTACCCCGCCGTCGGGCATAAACAGGTCCGGTCGATTCCTGAACAAACAGGAATTGTTGAAAAATGTAACGCTCTCGCTTTCGCAGATTGTTTCAATGATCCCATTCCATCGATCGACCCGATCGTTACTAAACTGAAACCCCGCATACTCTCCTTGCAGGATTGTAGGCAGAATACTTATACAAATCAGCACATGGCAGCATAATTGCAGCTCTTTCACCATTTCAGTATATTTCGTTTGAAACGTTACGTCGTCCTCTCCAGTAGCCGCGTCGTTGCTGCCGATCATAACTACAAGTATGATCGGGCGTAGTTTTTTCAATGATGGAACTTGCGCGATTATGTCGTCTATCGTGTACCCGGTATATGCCATATTCCACCCCGGCAAATTATTTATTGCATACGTGTTGCTATCTCCGGTGAACACTGTCACTAATTCCAAACCGCGTAACTCGTGATAATTGCGCTCCGGGTTAAAATACGAGCGTTCCGGGGCAGTTGTCAAATCGTCGCAACTGAAAAAAAAACGCAAAGAGAACAATTAAAAATATTTTTTTCATGAAAAAACACTCCTAAATGATGCGGGGCATATAATTTTTATCGAGTCGCTGGTAGCCGCAGGGTACCAGTGGGCCGGTACATAATCAACACGAAAATTCGCATGCCCGAATATTTTAAAATATT
>JAKQPY010000051.1:0-12694 GCA_029564465.1 Bacteroidota bacterium
TGTGCCGATGGATCAGCATTGACCGTAAACGAGCCGGTGCTGCTGGTTGCAGCATCGCATCCGGTGCCTGTCATAGTTGCATAAAGCCTGTACTGATGTGTTCCGATGGCTGTTGTACCAGCAATTGATAAGTTGGTAGAAGTTGCTCCGGAGTAAGTTGCTCCGGTAGGAGTTCCGTTCGAAACGCTTGCCCATGTACTGCCATTGTAATATTGCCATTGGTACGAAGCAGTGCCTGTGCCGTTTGATAGTGAACTGCTCATTGCAGTGGAACCACCAGCACATATTGTCGAATTGGTTACCGAAGGTGCTGATAAACTGGGGTCGGCAACTACTGTTATTGTTCCACTGGTACAACCGGTAGTTGTTGAGTTACAAGGTGAATTTCCAACTCTTCTTACGTAATAGGTAGTCGTTGATGAAGGGGTAACCACCAGTGACGACCCTGTTCCAAGAACAGAACCACTGCCACACCCTGCAGCATACCATTGATATGAGCAACCTGATCCTTCGCTACCCCCGGTAGCGGTGAGAGTAACAGAGCCACCATCGCATATTGTTGTTCCTGCGTTGGTAATACCTGTAGGTGCAGTAGGTGGTTCATTAACTGTCACAGTAGCACTGGCGCAAGCTGTGGTTGTTGAATTGCAAGGTGAATTGCCCACCCTGCGCACATAATATGTTGTGGTTGTTGTGGGAGAAACATCGAGTGTTGAGCCGGTTCCAAGCACCGACCCACTGCCACATCCACCGGCATACCATTGATAAGTGCAACCAGAACCATCGCTGCCACCGGTTGCCGATAAGGTAACATTCGTGCCATACCCGTTACAAATGGTAGTACCGCCTGATACGCCTGTGGGAGCTGTTGGAGGGGTATTGACGGTTATTGTTGCACTGGCACAACCCGTGACTGTGCTGCCACAAGGGCTATTTCCGACCCGTCGCACATAATACGTAGTAGTCGTTGTCGGTGAAACGGTTAAGGTACTGTTAGTCCCCAACACACTACCACTGCCACATCCACCGGCATACCATTGATAAGTGCAACCAGAACCATCGCTGCCACCGGTTGCCGTTAAGGTAACGTTCGTAGCATAACCGTTGCAAATAGTAGTACCGCCCGACACACCTGTGGGTGCAGTTGGGGGTTCGTTAACAGTTACCGTAGCACTGGCACATCCGGTGGTTGTTGAATTACAGGGCGAATTACCAACCCTGCGAACGTAGTACGTAGTGGATGAAGTTGGAGAAACACTAATGGAACTTGCAGAGGAAGTGCCTTCAAGAGGCCTATTCGATAGCGCAATATAATCGATATCCATAGTTACTCCCGATGCAGTGGCCCAATCATAACGCCACCCTACAATGTTTCCTCCCGTAAAATAGTCTGGGTCTGCCCCCATGTCAACACTCAAAACATGCCATTGATTATCGCTGATAAGAGAGCCGTAACCGGTTTCTCCCCCATCAGCATAATTATGAGCAGTATTATAAAAGAAAATTTCGACACCATTTGCAGTACCTGCTGTAACCCGATACCTTATGTGAATATACCGGTAGGTATTTGGATCAAACGAGCCAAGAGCTCCCATAAAAATCATCGGGTCAATACCGGTAGAAGTAACATTGAGAATACCACCCGAAACACTATTTACAGTAGTGCTTCCAGTTGAATAAGGTTGCGTTTCCCAGCCCTGCACAAACGCATCGGTTGCACAACCTCCTGCAAACCATTGGTAGGTACAACCTGATCCTTCGCTGCCGCCTGTGGCAGTTAAGGTAACACTAGTGCCGTAGCCATTACAAATGGTGGTGGTTCCGGAAACACCGGTTGGGGCAATGGGTGGAGATTGCACATTAACGGTAACATTTGATTGCACGCCACACCCATTTACTGTGGCTGTCATGGTATAGGTAGAGTTTGTTGTTGGTGCTACTACCGGGCAGCAGGTACTTCCTCCGCTTATTATGTTGCTCCCCGACCATGAATAAGATACACTAGGTGTGCCAGTAATTGTTAAATCATCAATATTCCACCCACAATATTGTACACTTCTATCTGTTGTTCCCATGCCAAAGCGTACTCGAAAATTTGCATTTACATATGATGAAATATCATAAGAAGTTAATGTCCATGATGCATCCGCAATTGTGCTTGGATTGCTATAAATATTTACCCAGCTAGTTCCGTTGAATACATCAATATAAGCATGATCGTATGCAGGTTGTTCAACGCCTAACCATCTCTGAAAACTAAGGGTAACATTTGTATAACCTGATAAATTATATATTGGAGAGGTTGCATATAGTGTAGATGACATATTAGCTGCATAACAAGCCCCAATAGCATAGCCTAAAATGCGATTATCTGGGGTCATGGAATAGTCACTTGCAGGATCATTGCTAGAACATCCTGAGGATGCTACGGCAGAGGAAATTGCCCAGTTTGTACCCAAAGTCCACCCTGCGTTAGTGCTAAAATCATCAAAATAGAGAATAGAACTAGGGGCTGTTGCACTTCCTGAAAGTGTAGCAGAGCTCCCATTGCAGATGGCAGTATTACTGCCTGCACTTACCCCGGTAGCAACAGCATTTACTTTTACTGGTCCTGAATATGCATCCCAGTAATTGTTGTCGCTTTCGCCGCAACTGGTTGAATAGGTTCTTCTCATGTAATAATAAATACCAGGGGTTGTAGATGCAGCTCCAGAGTATGCAGCTGTGGTAACCCCTAAATCTGTCCATGAGCCGGAAAGATTACTCCAACGATACCACTTGTAAGCTAAGCTTCCATTAGTGTATGACACAGTGCCTGCTGTTGTGTTATTTATTGTTACGGTTGCTCCCGGGCACACACTGGTGCTGGCTGCAGTGATGGCTCCGGCTGTTCCAGAAAGAACATTCACAACGTATGAACTGCTGCAATACAGGCTTCCATTAGCTCCGTAAATATAAGTGTAGTAAGTGAATGTGCCACCTGATCCGGTAGGAGCTGTAACAGAGTAGGAAATCTGATCTTGGTCATAAGCTCCATAGTTCCCTACACCGGTTGAGCCATTAATATAATACAATTGGGCATTGGCATCGCAGCAATTTGCTGTGCCATGGGTAATGGTATAGCTTCCTCCTCTGCAAACATATTGTGCAGTAGATGAAGTGGTACAATCTGAAAGGGCTAAATAGCTTGTCAACCCAGGTTCTGAACTATTGTCAGTTACCTCAGTCGGTAAATTAATTTGCGATGGTACCGCACTCGCACCACTCACCGCTTTGATAATTTCGGAGTAGGACCCGTTTGCCGAAAAGGCGGTAAATCCGAAAAATGCAAGTACCAAAGCCACCAGAGTGACTTTCCTTATTGTTCCTGTTGTTCCAGATAAACTGTTGAAAACTGATTTCATAGTAGTTTATTTTTATTGATTTTGATATTTTGCTGTTAAAAAATGACTTTCAGAAGAGCTTACATGATGAACCTGATGCGCAATTGCAGAATAAAATAGAAATTCCGGATTCGAAACGCAACAAGAGATACTCGGTATACGAAATGATACAACTGCATAAAACCATTGTGCAGCAATGATTACAGCGTTAATATCACAAAGCAAGAATAGTAAAAATCTATTCATCAATTATAAATTTGTGCAATATAAAACAAAAACTCGAATGTATGACGGGAATATAGCTATAAAGTTGTGTTTTTATACAAATTTTTCAAATTATTTTGTTTTTCTAAAGCACTAGAAATCTGTATAATATACGTTTTTGGAATGAATTTGGTGGAATAGCCTTGCAGGCACTTTCTATTTTGCTGCTGTACTTCGGTTTATTTGAACCCCAAAAATTTACTGTTAAAAGATTATCAATTCTTTTGAAATGTTCTTGTTGGTATTTTCAGTAAATACAAATTTTAAACTGTATCTTTGTTTGATGAACATTCTCATGCTCAATTACGAATACCCGCCCCTTGGCGGAGGAGCAGGACAAGCGACCCTGAATATTTGTCGTCAGATATCGCAACATCATCATGTAACGGTTGTCACCACCTGGTTCGAAGGTCTTTCTGAAATGGAGGAAGATGGCAATTTATGTATCATACGTTTGAAATGCCTGCGTAAGCAGGTATTCCGTTCGAACCCACGCGAAATGTTTTCGTGGATGCGCCATTGTTTGCGCTATTGCGATACTTTACTGATGAATCAGGATATGGACATAATATTTGCACATTTTGCCATACCCGGAGGAGAGGTTTCCTACCGATTGGGCAAGCGGTTTAATATTCCATATGTTATCATGAGCCATGGGCACGATATACCCTGGTTTTTCCCGGGACAGATGTTTTTCTATCATCTGATTTTATACCAGCGTATCAAATTGATATGCAAGCATTCTGTTAAAAATTTCATGCTCACACCCGAAATGAAATTAAATGCCGACCGCTTTTTAGGGAAAAAGTTATCGAACAAGAATATTATTATTCCCAATGCATGCGATACGCTGTTTTTTCCTCATATCAGGCAGCGCGATACGCAGATTTTACGGATGATTTTTGTTGGCCGTTTTGTTAATCAAAAACAACCCTTGCAAATAATACATGCCTTACATATTCTCCGCCAACGCAAGATTGCTTACGAGTTTGTTTTTGCCGGAAACGGGCCTTTATTGCCCAAAATGCAAAGTCTGATTAAGCTTTATGGGCTCTCCGATGCTGTATATATCAAGGGCTGGCTTAGCCTTGATGCTGTGCGCGAAGAATACGCAAAAGCCCATTTGATGCTTATGCCATCGAAAGCCGAAGGCATGTCGGTGGCCATAATTGAAGCACTGGTGAGTGGGGTGTTTGTAGTGTGTTCAAAAGCCGCAAATAGTTATTCTATGATCGAACATGGTGAAAACGGATATGTTATTGAGAGCGTCAATCCTGAACCCATTGCCGACAGCATCGAATTGTATTACCACAAATTTTTCATGACAGCCAGAGCTGTATCTGATGAGGCTGTTGATAAAATTGCAGGCTTCTACAATTGGCAAAATATTGGTGAGAGATATATCGAAGAGCTTAAAAGCAGGCAATAAATGCCAACCAAAAACTATTTTTTATTTCGTTTTTTTACCCAACAACGCACGTTGAATCAGGCGAATACTTCTCCACAGAAGATTCACAAAAAACCATTTTATACTTGCTATGTGCTTTGCAAGTTGTAATTTGCGAAACTCAGGAATAATAATGTTTATGCAGTTGACGACCGCGTTACGAAAGACATGCGGAGAATACATCTCGGGCAATTTTCTGATGGTCAGTCTTCCCAAAAACGAACAGGGGAGAAATCCATTTTTAATCATATTATTTTTTCGCCATTCTTCATTCAACAGGTGAATTGCATACCACCCGGCAGCAATTTTAGGTTTTCTATAAATCAGCTTTCTCACAAAACGCCAGTCGTCGGGGTTGGTAAAATTTTTAATATGCTTATTTAAGTTATTGGCAGCAATATGTTTGTTTAAAATGATGATGGGAAGGTTCCAATTGGTGTTTTCGGAAGAAACAGCTATTACAGCCTCTTCGTAACATGCTTTCATCAGTTCGCTCATTGGGGGACATTTCATAATATTCCCAATTACCGGAAAATCATGGTGATTTCTAAAGACGTATTCTTCATCAAAGTCGAATCTTTTCAGGCAAATCACATCCATATCGCTCCACCAGCCACCTTTTTCATAAAGCAATTTATAACGAAATATATCGGAAAAACCGGCATAAGAACCTTTGCCATGACCGAACTGATTTGGGTACTTATAGCAAAACACTTTATCGCGAGGAATAATTAGGGACGCATCACAAACTACAACCTCTTTGGGAGGTTCTGTTTCCAAACTGTCGTAAAGCCACAAATGGAATTCATGACCCTGGTCGATAAACGATTGCAGGCATAACAACTCGATAATCGACAAATGGCTGCCGATCCAAAGGCCGTGTACTATTTTATTTGAATTATTCAATTCTCTTCGTTTTCGATAATGTCGCGAAGTTGTTGTTCCAATCGTTGTGCTGTATTATTGAGAATTTCCATCTGTAGAATTTCGGAAGGAATTTCGAGGGCTTTTACCAACATTACCTTATAATTGGTATGCTGCCTGAATTTCTCAATGGCAGTTTCGAATTTATCTTGCATAATACGCTTATCTTTTTCGCTTAGGTCTGAAGTATCGCCTGCTTCGAAAACATGGCTGAATACAAGTGCTTCAAGTTTTTCGACCGGAGTCTCAAGATGTTTGTATTCGCGTTGGTGTTTGTTCTTTTCCTGTGTATTCCAATTCCTAACGAGGTTAATCAGGTCTTGAAATGCAGATACATTATGTTTTTCGGTATGGGTTCGGGCTTCGATAGTGATTTGTGAATAATAACCAAGTATTTCTGATGTCAGTGCGAATGAACTTTCCCAGATGGAGCATTGTGGTGGTGCCCAAACCCTGTTGAAACTCACGGGTACTTGCTTCTTGTTGAAGTACCTGATAAAGTCAGGTATTTCTTTCCAGTTTTGCTGAATAAAACAACACACAATGCCAACGAAACGATTTTTGCGTTTACCTAAATCGATGAAGTATTGAAGGTTACTGAAGACCTCATCGAAACGAGCATTTTTTCGTATGCCTTCGTAGGTTTCTTTTACAATGGAGTCAATCGAAATACTTATCGAAAAGTTTCCTTGTTCGAGCAAGGCTTTAATATTATCATTCAGAACAGTCCCATTGGTTTGAACTACAATTTCACACTCCGGATTTAGCTCGATTATCAATTTCCAGATCTTGTAATAAACAGGGATCAGTAGTGGCTCCCCTCCCAAAAACTTAGTGCTCCGAAGGTGGGGAATAAAGGGTTTTAATTGCGCTACAAAACCATCATCATAAGGGGATAGTCGCTCTTTTTGCCCCAGTTTTTTATGGGCTATTGTCGAAGAGTTTTCTTCGCTGCACATAATACACTCGAGATTGCAGCGGTTCGATAGTTCGAACTCCATAGATGTTGGATAGCGCAGGTCGGGACTAAAGTAGTCGTAATTCCGCGCTAATATGGTTGTGTAAGCTTTTTCGACCCATTGAACCTGACAACAGTAACAACCGGCCGATAAATCATAGTTTTTAATTTTATTTCGCAGGTCTTTCATCCCTGGCCCATTCCAGGCAGCTTCGATGCTGGAGTCGGGATATGTGCCGAAAATATTCAGCCTGTTGTAACAGCACACGCCTATTTTGCCGTCATAACCAAAAAACAAATTAGAAAAAGGAGCATGACAAATGTACTTATACTGATGAACCGTTCGGCTTCGGTTATACTCCTGAATGGTGTTTTTCGACAATGAGACGGGTTTCGACCGAGAGGCATACACAAGATAACTCTTCAGGTGTAACATCAATTTGTACCCTTTTACGATAAAATTCAATGCAGGCCTGCTGCCGATGTGGCGACGTATTTTTAGGGATTGGGTATGCGATTTGCTTTTCATCGGGTTTATTTCATGAATTTTTCGATAAGCAATCGCAATTCAGCAACCGATTTTGTGCTTAATTCCTGATATACCATTTCTGCCGGTAATTGAGATGCAAGTTTAAAAAAATCAGACTTTGCCAACAACGGGTTTTCGCCGGTCTGCTGCAATTCTTCAATTTTTGATTCGATAAGTAGCATTTGGTCTTGTTGGGAGGTCTCCGACGAAATCTGCCTTTTTATTACACGGGAAATCTGTTCGTAAAATAGCTGCTCGTGGTTCGTCTGGGTTCCTACAATGGTTTGTTTATTGATTTTAGATTCCTGCAACCAATTGTATATTTGGGTATGAACCAGATTGTGAAATACTCTGGCGTTGTGAAAACTTTCGGGAATACCCACCGAAGGTTTCAGTTGATTCGCCGAAAGTGTTTCGTAAATTTCGACGAGGTTTTCGGCGGGTAGTGCCCACAGCGAATGATCTTCGGGCTGCTGAATAGTGTTGAACCAGAGTGGAATGTTGTGTTTGTTGCAAAACAATACGAATTCAGGCATTTCGCGCCAGTTTTCGCGCATGGGATTCACCATTAAGCATAACTTGGTGCCTTTTCGGCGGCAATACTTCAAAAAGTACTCAAAGTTGGCCATGGTTTTTTCGAAGACGGCATGCACCCTGATTGTTTCGTAGGTTTCTTTTACAAGCGAATCTATCGAAATATTAATGTGGAATTGCCCTTTCTCGAGCATGGCTTCAATGGCAGGATTCAGCACGGTTCCGTTGGTGGCTACCACAAGCTTCAATCCGGAGTTCAGACGGGCGGAATTCTCAAATATCTTCCGGCAAATAGGACTCAGGAATGGCTCCCCTCCGTTGATGCGTATTTCCTGCAGATGGGGAATAAACTCGTTGAGCTGATCCACAAAATTGTCGTCGTATGGAATATGCAATGGCGGTTTATGCTCCCTGTTTTTTCTGATTGACGACGACAAAAAGCCATGACACATGATGCATTCGAGGTTGCAGGTATTGTCGAGTTCCAACTCCATCATGCGCGGATACTTCGAGGGTTTTCGCAAATGATCGTAAGCCCGTGCAAGCACCGAAACATAATTTTTATTACTCAGATTGTGCAGGCAGGTGGCACAGGTTTCTTCGAGCCGGTGTTTTTTAATATTATTGCGGAAGGTGTTGAAACGTGCTCCATCCCAGATTTCACGTATTGAACGTTCCGGGTAGCTTTCTGGATTAATAAAACCCAGCCAGCATGGAGCTGCATCGCCATGTATATTGAAATACATATTGCCGAAAGGAGCATTGCAAAGGTATTTCTTTCGCGCCAATCCACGGCTCCTGCGGTATTCTTTCAATACTTGCTTGTCGAGGCTCATCCGAAAAATAATTATGTACTCACAAATTTAGTTTTTTAATGAATAGGTCAAGTTGCTCGACCCACATTTCTTTGGGTTGATTGTAATAAAACAAAAGAAACTCTCCCATATCAATATTCAGTAATTCCTGATAAATGCCGGGCAGATGTTTTTTGTAACCTGATTCAATAATTACTTTTTCGAGCGATTTAGAGATTTCGTGGCTCAAAGTCTCCGCCTCAGTTTTTCGGATGCTTTTATGCACCTGTATGTATTCGCTAAGCCGGCCTTCCCATGCTTTTTTCCGATCGGGCGGATGTGCCCAATAATTTAAATGCTCAATTATTTCGGCATAACATTTCGAATTGTACACCTCAATAGCATTGTTCCGGCTGAAGCTGAATTCTTTCAGGTATTGATAGATCGAAAGTATTTCATCAGTGGGTAATGTCCAAAGCGAAAGAATTTCGGGTTTATATAAGTAGCTAAAAAAAACCGAGCATTGATATTTGTTGCAAAACCTGAGTATGTCGGGTATGTCCTGCCAGTTTTCTCTGAAAATGGTCATACTCACCGACAGGCATGTGTTTTTCGATTTACAGTAGCTGTTAAACCAATGCAGGTTTTCGATTACAGTTTCGAACCGGGCACCTTTTCGTATTTTCTCGAATTTCTCTTTATTAAGACTGTCAACCGACACGCCAATTTCGAACCGGCCTTTGTTGAGCAGGGCTTTAATTTCTTCGTTTAAGTTGGTGCCATTGGTAATGACGAAAATTTTTGCACGGGGGTTGTGGGTGGTTATAATGTCCCATATTTTGTAATATTGTTGTATCGTAAACGGTTCTCTCCCAAAAAACTTGGCTTCTTTTATGTGTAAAAGATAGGGTGTTATTTCCCCGATAAATTGGTCGTTGTAAGGGCTGTCGGGTGGTTCGACCGAACGCATACGCTCGTTGCACATGATGCAGCGCAAATTGCAATGCGAACTGATGTCGAACTCCATAACCGCCGGACTCCATGGCTTTTTCCGAAAACTATACCGGTCGAACGACATCGATTTTACCCCATTGTATTTTCCACTGGCAATAAAATTGCGACAATAGCTGCATCCCTGCGATAAATCGTTGTTGTAGTGCATTGCAATGAATGCCCTCCTGCGTTCGCCTTCAATAATTTCTTTAACACTGTTTTCGGGATACTTCCCAAACTCATAGGTCTGATTGTAGCTGCATGGCAACACCCGGCCATCTCTGAAAAACACCAGACTGTTTTGGGGCACATAGCAAATCAGTTTTTGGGGTCCGTAAGGCCGGTGTTTGTTGTAGTCTTTTATGTGCGATGCCAATTGCGCATCGTTTGGCGGATATATCAGCGGAACGAACGATTGTTTCAGCCTTGCAAAAGGCACTGAAACTCTGTTGAAATAATATTGCAGATGTTTTTTTATCTTACTGCCCATGATTGCGAATAATTATATTTCTGAAATTCTTCACGTATTTATTACAAAAAGCCTTGTAATACAACCATTTCACCGGGTGGTAATACAACCACAACATGGCTTTGCGATACACGGTTCCATAAACCATGTACCACAGGTTTTTAAGTGTTAAGAACACAATTTTATTGCTGAATATCACAACATGAATTCCCGTTACTATCAAATACCACGGGTCGTTTATGCTCAGCATAATTAAAAAGAACAAGGGCAACAGGTCTTCGTAAAAATCGTTGTGCCATTGCAGATACACCGTTTGTTTTATTTGGGCGCTGCGTCGTTTGTGCTCAAAATACTTCAGCGCCAAATACAACAGATAGACGGGTATAAGCAGGCCAATGCCGGCAATCGAAAACGAAAGCAACCCGATAAGTGACATGCCCAACACCAGTTCGAAGGGTAAAATAAATACACGTATCAGGTATTGAACTTTTTCGGCACCCAGATGCAAGGCCATACTCGGGGTATTGCTTTTGCGGTCGAAAGCCTCGTCGTAAATCTGGTGGAGAAGTATGTTGCGGAGGCCCCTTGCAAATAGCATGGCAATTAATAATGGTAAGAGAATACTCCGAAATACCAACGGGTTGCTCGCTGGAAAATCAGAGAATACAATGGCCAGAATAAATAACAAACCACTGTAGAGACTGTCTAAAACTATCGAAACATAAATGTTTTTTTTGAGCCTGAATGGCGGTGTTGAATAAACAACCAGGCAGGTCAATTGAATGGTAAACAGCAGCATTGTAGCCGACGAAATATCAATAAAAAACAAGGGTATCACCGCAAGGCAAAAGCTCGAAACGAGTATCAACCCAATAACGGGTTTTGTGGTTTTGGCCAGGTAATTGCTTTTTCCGGCCATCGCATCTTCGCTGGCATCAAACAGGTCGTTCAGGGCAAACCCAAAAACGGCCGTGCCAATAATGCTGACGAACCACAATGCAACAAATGACCATGACTGCAAAACGGTCGAGTTGCTCAGGAGAACCACAAAATACACAGCGCCTAAAACGGGAGGAACTATGTGGTTCCACCACGAACGCAACCTGATTATTCCAACTATTTGTGTAATGAATTTCATTTTGCTTTTGATGACAAAACGCCTTCGAAGGGGCACCCGCATTTATTGGCGGTGCATTTTTTTACCATGAAATTATATTTTATGTTTCCTTCAAAAAAATTGCCATGCGGTTTTAAATCTGATGCACACCGGAATAAGTCGCCATATTTGTTCATGAAGAAATATTTTTTACCGGCAAAACATTTGCGTCCGGCAGTATGTTGGTCAAAATCAATAATATCGAGTTCAAAACAATTTTTTAATCGCTTAAACATCTCGATATTTTCGGCACTGTAGCTTTCGGGATATAATTTCCCCTTATAATTTCCTATAAATTTTTTGGGAGCCAGATTTTTTATGCCTTTACCCAGTAAAAAATCAAAATCTGATTCAATCCTATCTAGCAACAAAGGATGAGCCAGATACGACACAATAGTATGAAGTTTTTGCTCCTGAAGAAATAGTACTTTGTCAATAAAATCGTTTACCCCATGGTTCTTTTCCCTCTCAACGACATGATATGATGCATATAGACCGATAATTGACGAAGGGTTTTTTATTTGGGGTAATGCATAGATATTATCGGTAGATAAATTTGTGTTAATATCAATTATATGTTTTTCAGATAATTCTGAAATCAAATTGATGTAATCGGGAAATAAAAAAGGTTCACCGCCGGTAAAGCAGATTATCCATCTTTTTTTTGTCCGTTCAAAGGCTTGCAGTATTTCATCTACCGAACGTGTTCTTTTGTTATCAGTTTTATTTGCAGGGTTTATGCAATAAGAGCAATTGTAATTGCAATTTGAATTTATTTCCCAGGCTATTGTGTGGAAATCCTTAAGAATTTGAGACTCCGAAATAGCCTTTTTGCTAATGGGATTATAGTTCTCGAACTCCGCAAATATCTCGTTTCTTATTAAAGACATGCAATTTAAATAATGTTAAAGACTACTTGATGCAAATATACTGAATTAATACTGTGTAAGCTTCACCAAAACTTGAGTCGAAACAATACAAATTTTTTAATAAATTTTATCATATCAAAGCAATAATTCAGAAATGCAAAAAAACAAACTACATAAAAAATAAATAATTCTATAAGCAGTCCTATATTTAAATCTCAAAAAAATATTTGTTGTGTAAGCTCCCCCAAAAATAGTACGATTTAAAAATAGACAAAAGTTTAAATTTTTAAATTCGCATTATTATGAAAAGAAGTAAATTTTCACCGACACAGGTGGCCAAGATTCTCAAGGAACATGAACTTGGCAAAAGTGTA
>JAKQPY010000064.1:0-2098 GCA_029564465.1 Bacteroidota bacterium
AATTGGTGCTTTTGGGGTTTACACATTGAATCGGATGTGCATAATATCTCCATCGTTCACAACATAAGTTTTGCCTTCGACCCTGAATTTGCCGGCTTCCTTAACGGCATTTTCGGAGCCGTATTTAATAAAATCGTCGTATCGCATCACCTCGGCGCGGATAAAACCACGCTGCAAATCACTGTGAATTACACCGGCAGCTTCGGGGGCTGTCATACCTTTCTTAATAGTCCAGGCTTTAATTTCTTTCGGACCAACGGTAAAAAACGAATGCAGATTAAGCATATCGTAGGCTGCCCTGATGAGGGTATAAACGCTGGGTTGGGTCAACCCGTAGTCTTTCAGAAACTCCATTCGTTCTTCGAGAGTCTCCAGTTCTGCAATTTCTGCTTCGAGCTTACCGGCCACTATCAGCACACTTGCCCCGGTACCTTCGAGGGCTTTCACTACCGCATCGGAGTGTTTATTACCCGAAATTGCCGAAGCCTCATCAACATTGCACACAAAAAGAACCGGTTTTTCGGTAAGCAGCGACAGGTCGGCCACCAGACTACGGTCGTCGTCGCTGACGGGTGCTGTGCGTGCATTGTTCAGGTTTTCGAGATGGTCTTTGTATCGGCCAAGAACTTCGAGTCCGTGTTTTGCATCTTTATCGCCCACCTTGGCCGCTTTTTCGAGTTTTGTCATCTTTTTCTCGACCGATTCCAAATCTTTAATCTGGAGCTCGATGTCGATGGTTTCCATATCACGTACCGGGTTCACCGAGCAATCAACATGGGGCAACATTTCATCGTCGAAGCAGCGCAGCACATGAATCAATGCATCGGCATTGCGAATATCACTCAAAAAAGTGTTTCCCACACCTTCGCCTTTGCTCGAACCTTTGGTTAAGCCCGGCATATCGACAATATCGACTGTGGCGTGTACAATTTTTTCGGTTTTCTGAAATTTCTCGAGCACATACAGTCTTTCGTCGGGCACATGAATTACTCCGATGTTCGATTTATTCGAAGCGAAGGCAAAACTTGTAGCCTCAGCTTTGTTGTTCGACATACAATTGAAAAGTGTTGTTTTTCCGCAATTGGCTATCCCGATAATTCCGCAATGTAAACCCATAATTTCAGCAAACCATTTATAATTTATTTCGTCATAATAACGTTACAAAAATATACCGAAATGCCGAAAGCACAAAAATTTATTTCTGCAGCGGCAGGTATAGTGATTGAAGATTGAAATAATTGCTTAATTTTGGCCTATGATTCGAAGAACGAGTTCATTAAAAATAACAAACTATATCATGAGCAGGAATTCTTATCTTTTACTGAGCCTGATGCTTGGATTAGCCGGATTGATGGCGTGTGGCGGGGGAGGTGCAGGTACCCAGAATAAACCCGTAATGAACTGCATGGTAAATTCTACAAGCTGGCGCAGCGCCGATCCGCATGCCCGTATTTCGGAAACCAGTATTGTTATTTATGGTACATCAGCCAACGGGCAAACCATCCAGCTCCGCATTTTTGCGGGTGAATCGGGTGAATACACTCTGAATCAGCAAAACCGTCACGAAGGTAAGTTTATCCCCAACATGAGTACTGCCGCCGTTGCCTATTCAACCAATTCGAGCAATCTGGGAACCGGTTATGTGTATGTAAATTCGATTAACGAAGATGCGAAAACGGTTAGCGGAATCTTTAGTTTTAAAGGATATCGTGAAACTGATGGAACCTTTAAATCAATTACCGATGGAACTTTTAGCAATGTTCCTTACAAATTCATCAATACAATCGACACTACAGTTTTCGACAATACCATGCAGGCTACTATCGAATCAAACAGTTGGACGCCCAATCAGGTGAGTGCAGTAAAAAACGATACAGCTATTATTATTACAGGAAACCTGTCGGAAGAATGGGAAAGCCTGAAACTGGTACTGCCGATAAATATTGGTGCCGGAGTTCATTTTATCTCTGCCGAAGGTCCGGTTTACAGCATTTTTCAACAAGGATTTTATACCTACTTTGGAACTGCCGGTTCAATTACCATTGCCGAACATGATGTGCAGAGGCAAATTGTAAGAGGAACTTTCTTCTTCAATTTT
>JAKQPY010000080.1:0-4214 GCA_029564465.1 Bacteroidota bacterium
CCCTCTTCCTTGTTTTTGGGCACCCCAGCGCACGGAGGCTATCGTCCTATCCCCAAAAAACAACTCAGCCGTCCTGACGTCCGGGCACGCCCCCAACCGCACCCGCACACGAAAGGCAATCCGTCTCCGAAAAACAATTCATCCATTAAAGCATTGGCCGACCCTTCTGTTTTGTCATGGTTTTTGAAGCCCCTGCTGCTGCAATCAAAGCTCGTTCAGTCGCCTGCGCTGCTTTCAGCCTGACCGCAAGCGGACAGAGCTTCAATCCGCTTCGCCTCCTTCATTCGCTTTCATTTCGCAGCCCCACGCAACCAGGCAGCCTCGTACCGTCGGCAGCCTCCTTGCCTTTCCTCCCCTGAATCAAAAACACATGCCAAAACCCAGCCGCCCACCAACCACCCTGAAAAGGAATTGGGTTTATAATTAAATTTTCTTTTCTGTTTAATAATTTCGTATTTTTGCCATTGCTTTTTTATCAGCATTCTGAGTTTTCAGATGCTACATGCTCTGAAAAGAGTAAACTATAAATTTTAATTTTATGGCAAAAAGAAGAAGAATTGTCCTAAACGGTCCAAGTAAAACTGGCAGAAAATCGGGAAAGCGCCGGGGAAACCTACCTCCCAAGAAAAAGAAGTAAAAAATTTAAAGCAGTCTGGTCTTCAGGCTGCTTTTTTTTTCAACTGAACAATCTAAAACCTTTTTGTAAAAGCAAATTAATCTTCTGTATAACTTCCTTTCAAAAACCATAAGCTAATATAAGCCCCCCTCGCCTCTTGCAAGCTTATACAAAGTTTTGCAAAAAAAATCTCCAACCCTACGGGTAGTATTTTTTTTCCAAAAAGCTTGCAATTCAGCCCTCGCGCAGCTTGATGGTGGCTTATGCTTTTGTAAATGAATATTTCCGTTTTGCACATTTTGCAAACTTTGCAATTTGCAAATTCAAACGCGATAAACCCGTATCAACCCCAGTGTGAAAATTCACCCTCTGGCAATTTGCAGCAAAAATAAGCAAATATCAGCGTAATTAACTAAGCATTAACAAGTTAGGTATTTTTAATATATTTTTACAATAGTTCTTTGAATTTGTGTTTGAAACGCAGCTTTAAAACCGTATCAAGTCCGTATCAAAGCCGCTTAATCGTGTTAAAAATGTGCTCTAAATGCAGTTCAAATATGTTTAACAATTTTAAAATTTAAAAGTTATGGCAATTGTTCAAAACCCCATCACTGGCAGAACCAAGAAAAAATTCGCTTCTGCAGTGTTTTCGAAGCAATTCGGAAAAAACACGATGCGCTCTAAGCCCATCGAAGTTAGTAACCCCAAAACCCTGAAGCAACGTCAGCAAAGGGCGAAATTCTCCCTCATGGTTGAATTGTCTCGTTCCTTTCTGGGCTTTATCCGTATCGGATTTAAGCAGTTCGCTGCTGGGATGTCGGAGTTCAACGCTTTCATGAAGTCGAACATCAAAGTTGTAATCTCGGGAACCTACCCCGATTATGAAATCGACTTCACTAAGCTGATTGTTACCCGTGGTACCCTTGTAGGCGCAGAAGCTGGGACTGCTACTGCTGCTGCCGGTCACCTGATCAATGTGGCATGGACCGATAACACCGGTTATGGCGATGCCCTCGACACCGACAAAGCTATGGTGCTGGCTTTGAATTTCGACAAGAAAGGCGAAAAGCATGATGTTATCTCTAAAACCCGTGCCGATGAAGCCCTCGCCCTGGAGGTTCCCGCATCATGGGTGGGTGACGAAGTACATGTGTTCCTTTCGTTCTCTACCGAAGCAGGTGACAAAGTAGCTGACAGCGTGTACCTTGACTCTGTAACGATTCTGGCGTAAGTTTAGGTTCTTTGTAGTTTGTGCTTTTATTAAGAAGTTGTCGGCCCGGTTCGGCAATTTCTTTTTTTCAAATTGATTGTTTCATTAAAACTCAAAAATTATGGCTCGTTTATCAAATGGTTTTCTTGGCAATGCTTCCGGTAAAATCGGTAATGTCGTTTTTGCCCGATGGCGAAATATATTCACGGCTCGGCAATATCAACCCGATATTCAGGATGCCAACACCCCGGCGCAGCAAACACAGCGTACACGCATGATGGCGCTGTTGCTGTTCCTTAAACCCCTCAATAAGTCTTTTATTCGCCTTTTCAATGCTGCCCTCGACAAGAACTCAACACCCTGGGCAGTGGCCATCAAGGCCAATATGAAAGGCGTTTCGCCCGATGCCTGTATGCCTATGCAGAAACTTACCCTCGGGAACCCAACTATCCCGGCTGTTAAATTATTAAAAGCCGATTACGACCCTTTTATCAATCAGGTTGTTCTTAATTACACTTCCGGCGCTAATTACCCGGTTCCTAAATCAATGCCCTTGGTGTTGGCTTCAGTTCTTGGTAAGTACAAATCCGAAAACAATCAACACCTTTTCGATACCCGCAACAGCCTGAGAGAACAGCCTGCTGGCTTCTTCTTCTCTTCCTTTACCGAAGGATTCAAATACGACAATTACGACAACCTATGGGATGCAGGTTTAATCTGGCTGATGTTTTTCGATGCGGAGAAAGCCATCGGCCAAATGAATCTAAATGAAAATTTGTCGTTCCCTGCTTCGTTTGTACCCGTGCCGATTCTCGATTATTTCAACACCGATTATAATAATGATGCCGTGCCTGTCGAAGCCCTTTCTTGGCAATATTCCGAAATGCCCGGCGAAGATGTGCTGGTCTTTACCATCGACCTTGAGAAAACCACCATCACCGACCCCGAAGATGCCGCCATCGGTTTGGTGCTGGTATCTTTCAACAACGAAAAATTTGAATATGTAAAACCCGAACTTTGGCAGCTCACTGAATCTTCTTTTTCTGTCGTGGTGGGCAACGATAAAGCCCTCGGAAGCTTCATTCTATTATATGGTGTTGTCAATAAAGATATGGAGCAAATCAGCCGTTTTAACCGCCTCTATATTGAAGAAAACATCGACGGTACTGTATTGCCTTTGTTTCAACAGCTTTTCGACACAGCCTATACGCACCCTCTTTCTTTTGTGCTGGGTGGCAATACCTGCGGGTTCTGTGGGTCTCTCGACGAATTGTTCTCCGACTTCGTCTCTTTTTGGGAAAGCCTCTACCATAAAGATGATCCCCCTCCGGTGCCGCCAACGGTGTATAAACTCAGCCTGGCCCTTGTGGGTCCCGGTGATGTTATTGTCGAAGGCTGCGAATACATCGATGAATTTTTCTATTATTTCAACGATGGTGAATCCGCTCAGCTCACCGTACAACCTGATGAAGAAGCCCACTTCCTTGAATGGCAGGGTCCGGATGCCCTTGATATTACGGTTAAAGAAACCGGAGTATATTATTTGCTGATGTCGAAAGACCGCGATATAACCGCTGCTTTCGAACTCGATGAACCCGAAGTCTAACATTTTAAATTAATGCCTTATGAGTACTCAAAACAAAATAGATTATTCGAAATTCAAATGCGAAGTGTTCCATCCTGATGGCTCATTCCTGAAGGATGCACGATTCAATGCCTCTCATTATTTTTATTGTGAAAATCTTGTGCCTGGCAACCTCTATTTTCTCGTTTTTTCTTACGATGACATTCTTATTGAATGCATGCAGTTTCGCTGCCAGCAAGCCGGTAAAGTCGTGTATCTGTACCCAATGCATATAGTGTTCAATAATGAGGTGGCAAATCTACCCCCGCGTTTACTCGAAGCCCTCAGGCCTAAAATTGCAAACCGCCTCAAGTACGATGTTCCGGTCATGCCTTGGGCAAAACAAACCATGCAGAATTATTTTACTGAGAATCCCAACTACATGTGTAATAAATACACTATCTCAAAAATCCTGTGTTATGGTGCTGGTTTAGATATAACTCAAAAAGTAAAGTAATTATGAAAAAACTATCTTTCAAGAAGGTCTTAAAGCTTATCATTCTGGATGATATGTTTTATTATTGGCTATTCTTGTTTTCTCTTTTAGTGGCCACTTGTATGCAAATTGTATGCAACTAAAAAAATGAGGGAGCTGATTTTTCGTCTAACTCCCTCATTTTCAGGTAGCGAGAGGCGGGATTGAACCGCCGACCTCATGATTATGAATCATGCGCTCTAACCAGCTGAGCTACCTCGCCATTACGGGACTGCAAAAATAATTAAAAAAATAAATACACAATAGTTTGATTGTTATTTTATTTTCA
>JAKQPY010000285.1:0-2278 GCA_029564465.1 Bacteroidota bacterium
TTTATCAGGGAAATAGATTGCTACTTTTCAATTTAGGATCGTTATAGATTTCCTGAATGTTATGGTAATACAAATTTTTGCGACTTCCACATTACCAATAATAATCTTACCACAACTATAACTGTTTAATAGTTTTATAGAACCCCATAATTAATTCTTCCTTACGTCGAACTTAGGTTAATTTAGAAAAATATCTGATAATTGATATTTTCCTGCTCGCAAAAGTCCCGAATCGCCCGGCTGACTTGCGACCAGTAATCACTGCGCCCGAACAGAATTTTTTCGTAGCTATTCAGCAAGTCAGGATGTTTGGCAATCAGCCAACTGCGGATATGGTTCCAGATTCGCCCGGAGGGATTGGTGTGATCAAACATATAATAATCAACAAATTTGCGCGTTTGGAGTACAATTTGTTTCCAGCCGGTCAAGTAAGGCAAAATCGGTCCAATGAAAACGTAAGTTTCCAATCCGGCAGCTTTAAGTCGTTTTAAGGCGTCAATACGGTCAGCGATGGGCGATGCGCCGGGTTCGATCTCACAGCGTAAATTTTCATCGGTCGTTACGATCGTCATCCCCACCGAACAATTTTTAAATTGCGTCAATAAATCAAGGTCTCGTATAACCAGAGCCGATTTGGTTTGAACGGTAAGTTGCGGCTGGGCTAATGTCAATTGCTTTAGAATTCGGCGGGTTAATTGATATTCGGCTTCGACCGGCTGATAAGGATCACAGACTGAGGATAAGTAAATGGTCCGATTGCGACATTTTGCTAACTGCGGAGTCAACAGCTCGAGTGCGTTGCTTTTTACGTCAACATAGGTTCCCCAGGGCTCGCTATGTCCGTCGAACTTCTGCATAAAAATGGCATAACAATAGATGCAGGAATGCTGACAACCGCGATAGGGATTGATAACAAAATCCACGCCCGGCAATTTAGATTGGCTGAGAATACTTCGCACCTTGATTTCCTGAATATTCGACATACTTTAACTTTACTGAAAAATTAATAAATAAGTCAAGTGTAACTGGCTACAATTGCAGGTTTGCGATAAATCACATTTTTTTAATCATTATAAAATAACATTTGATTTTGGCTGTTTTTCCCACTAAACTTATCCAAGAGACAATTTGAGTTGGTTATTATTTTTAAAACGGAGGATTTATGAAAACATCTCAAACGAGAGCATTTCTTTGCATTTTAATCGCTTTTTTAATGGTGACTGTATCCCTAGCCGCCAGTAACATTGCGACTTATAATGGCAAAGAAATTCGCTCTAACCGAATCGTGGTGGTCAATAATTCAGTTTTGAAAAAATTGCCCGCCAAAACTGATCAAGCCGCGCGACTCGAAAGTGCCCGCCAGGCTTATCAGGGACGTATTGTCAGAAATCTGCCCACGGAAGGAATTGCCGAGTGGGAGATTAAAGGCGATATGCGGAAAACCCTTGATGCTCTGAATGCCATTGACGGCATCAGCGCTTTTCCGAATTTTGTTTTTAAACGGGAGAACCTGCAACCCAAACCTATCCAAAAAGATGCTCTTGTCCCGCACGATCCTTACCTATATTTGCAATGGGCATTGAACAACGATGGAACGTTCGCTGATGGGGCTGTAGCAGGTGCCGATATCAGCGCTTTTGACGCCTGGGACATCACTACCGGCGGAACCTATACCATCGGAGACGTCACCTCTGATGTTGTTGTAGCAGTTTATGATGATGGTATTGACATCTATCATGAAGACCTGCAAAACAATATCTGGGTCAATCCTGGTGAAGACCTGGACGGTAACGGCATCGTGGATGATGGAGAATGGAATGGAATTGACGATGACGGCAATGGTTTCGTTGATGACTTCTGGGGTTGGAATGTGATGAACGATGACAATTCCTACCTCAATAGTGGCAGTTATCATGGCACTCATGTAGCTGGAATCATTGGCGCTGAAGGCAATAACGAACTGGGTATCGCCGGTGTCAATCACCACATTAAAATGTTGTCGGTGTTGATCTGGGACGATTGGGGTTATACGGACGCAATTACCCTGATGTATGGCTATTATTACCTGTCAACTTTGCTGAAATCCGGGGTAAAAATTGTCGCCGTCAACCAGTCCTGGGGCGGTGGCGCCTATCTGAATGATCGCGATGAACAGCGTTTTGTTGACGTTATGACCAAGTATGCCCGGGAACACGATTCTTATGGTATGATCTGGGTTTGCTCAGCCGGAAATGACGACGTCAATACAGATAAGCTGGAATATTATGCTTACCCGCGC
>JAKQPY010000157.1:0-12008 GCA_029564465.1 Bacteroidota bacterium
TTTTTCGGCATCAGGCACAATCTGTTGTCTACTGCCTGTTTTTGCCGAATAAAAATTAGATGCCACGGTACGGGCATCGTCCCGGGAAACCCTCTGCGCAAAAACTTCCGGACTGATTATAAGCAACAGCAAGGCAAACGCTAAAATCGGTTTAATTACAATTTTAATCATAACATAAACATTAAAACCTACACACAACTTCGACTAATTGTACGCAAGATACAAAATTTAGTAAATGGTATGTACCGGGTTAAATAATAAATACGCTTAGCCCGGGTTTAATGCTGCACGATAAATGTTCCGGTAGAAAGAAGCCCTGCATTCTCAATGCAAACAGTATAGATACCCGAAGGCCAGCTGCCCGTTGAAATTTCGATACTATTACCTTCAGGATATAAGTTTTCGGTGACTGATGAGTACCAGATTTTTCCGTTTACATCCGAAATAATGATGCGGGTATCAGGCTTATTTTCAAGTGAGAATTCGACATGGAGAACATTGTCGGCAGGCACCGGCAGCAAGCGGAATGCGGGAGCGCTAACCATTTCGGGTTTTCCCTGACTAACGTCTTTCATGATGTTTACAATTACCCCTTCGATAACCGTAAGACCCATCTGAATTTCGGAGGGTACGAGGTACCAGCCGTTATAGTACTCTCCGTAACCATAGTCAAGATGGAAATAGCCATCACTTCGATAACCATCGATGGCGAGATTGTGGCCGGAAGAATTCGACTCATCGACCACTGCCAGATGCACAGGCAATGCCTGTTGCATGTTCAGAATAATACTGTCGAACAAACCCTGCTCACCGGGATACATTAATGCCGCTCCGACACATGCAAAACGCATATAACCGTCGAATGCCTGGGCTACGGCAAAAGTACCCGAACCCTGCGAGGTATATACCTGATGCATGGCAACCCCACAGGCAAAGCTCAGCGCTGCCTTGTCGTTATTGGTAATATTATCTTTAGTGGCAAAATGCATATTCAGGGTATCGAGATATTTGTTAAGACTGTCGAAAGCAGGGAAGCCGTTGGCCTGCCAGTCGTTGTCGATCCAGTAGTTACGACCCGCATACACATGGTGGTAGTCGTCGGCATCGGTTAGCTGAGTATTGTTTGTTGTACCATGAAAATTCAGTATCATGGCCATAGCGGTAGCCGGACAACCTGTATAGCAACGTGCATGAGTAACCGGGTCCATAGGACACATGTTCCAGTATGGCGCACCCTGATTCCAGCTCGAACCAATCCAACCTTCCATGCCATCGGGCCACTGCTGGGTTTCACCTTTGTTTTCAGTATAGTTTTCCGATTGTAAAGCAATCCATTCAGCATAATGATTACCCTGTGGGAGAATACCCGTCGAAACCCCGGAAAGCTGTTTCAGCGCATCGCCCAGAGCCAGACGGTACAATGGATTCGAATTATCAAATTCACCGAAGTCACTCTCCACCGAAAATGCTATTACCGGCGATAGGCTAAAATCGGCCCCTGTAACAATATAGCCTTTAGGGGCGATATGAAAAACATAGAGGACTGCATCACCGGACGACAGAATGGGCTCACATTTGATTATTCGGCAATCGGCAAAACGATTCTCGCTTCGAAGAAACGATTCGGCAACCTGACCCGCAGCAACAGGTCCTGTCCTTTGCGCATGGCACATCAGATTGAAAAATAAAAAGGGCAGCAAAACAGGTATAAATAACTTTTTCATACATCAGAAATTTCGGGAAACTACTGCTTTTTCTGATACATAGTTTTAAAGAATTCTTAAATAGGATTCAAACAAATACAGATTCAAAATCGATGCACATAAAAAAAGAATCACTCATCGAATTTTGATATATTTGCCGCAGAAAAATCAAAACACCATGTCGCAGCAGGGCGGTTCAATAAAATCAATTTTATTTGCATTTGCAGCCAACATAGGCATAGCCATTACCAAAACGGTAGCTGCAGTTCTCACGGGTTCGGGTGCAATGCTGGCAGAGGCTATACACTCCTATGCTGACAGTGGGAATCAGATTTTGTTGTTTGCCGGAATCAGGGCGTCGAAACGAAAACCCAATGCCGAACACCCGCTGGGTTACGGTAAATCAACATTTTTCTGGTCGTTTGTGGTAGCATTAATTCTGTTCAGTGTGGGTGGATTATTTTCGGTTTACGAAGGCATTCATAAACTTGAATCACACGAAGGGCTGCAGTCGCCTTATATTGCAATCATAGTACTTTCGGTAAGCATCCTGTTGGAATCAGCCTCTTTGTACGGCTGCGTAACGCAAATTCGTAAAGTAAAACGTAAGGACGAAAGCATTATTAAATGGTTCTCGCACAGCCGCCAGAGCGAATTGGTGGTCGTGTTGGGCGAAGATGTTGCTGCATTGCTCGGGTTAATGTTTGCACTGGCTGCTGTTATTCTGACCATTGTTACCGGGAATCCGGTATTCGATGCCATCGGCAGTATTGGTATCGGGGTGCTGCTCGTGGTGGTTTCGATGTTTCTGGCTGTAAAAATCAAAGGACTGCTTATCGGACAGAGTGCCGAAAAAGAAACGGTCGATGCACTTAAAACTTTTATTGAAGCACAGCCTCAGGTAGAAACTCTCATCAGTATTATTACCCAGCAACTGGGACCCGAAATTATGCTTGCTGTTAAGGTAAAAATGCAGAATACAGATTCGGGAACTGCTCAGGCAAATCAGATTAATGACTGCGAAAAAGCTATCAGAAAAGCCTTTCCCGATGTTAAGTGGATATTTTTTGAGCCGGATATTGAAGATTGAAAATCTATCGAAGACTAAACCCGGAATAAACGATTTTAATCCTGAACCATAATAAGCGCAACACATGGAACAACAAAAATTCAAAATCACAGCCCGTCAGGTAATCGACATTATTCTGATTTTACTTTTGCTGACTTTCACCCTGCAGAACCTTGAAAGCGTGACGGTTAAATTTTTGTTTTTCGGCTTTGAACTACCACTCGTTATTCTGATTGTCATTGTGTTTTTCATTGGTTTTCTAACGGCAAAAAACATCAGGTACCTTAAACGCAAGAAAAAAGAAGAAGAATAGTTTGTTGTAATTTCTATCGGATGCGTGGCGGTGCTTCCTGTTTCAGTGCATAATCGGCGAGTATTTTGTAGAACCTGATTCCGTCGCTTACATAGTTTTTATTATTGCTCGTATCGCCTTCGGTAAAATAAATATCACGCGTCGAAAAATTAAACACCATCCGTCGGTCGCTTGTGATCCACCCGATATTCTGCTCAGTAATCCAGAAGGCATGGTGGTAAATACTTGTTGCCAACAGGTTTTTACTGAATGGGAACGGCGAATAATCAAGCCCGAGCTGTGTCAATAACGTTGCCGGCAGGTCGTGGCTGTTGCCTACAGTCGCATTGGTTTTTCCACGGAATTCCGGTTTCAGCACCTCACCATAAAAAAGCAGTGGAATCCTGAATCGGTTGTGATCGTTAAAATCACGGTTTCCCAAATACAAAGAGCCATGGTCAGAAACCACAATGAAAATCGTATTCCGGTACCATTCACTGTTTCGGTTCACGTTGAGAAATGAGGCAATGCAACTGTCGGTAAAGTACGCACTGCTTTTGAACTTCTCACTGATTTCTTCACCGGGAAAATGAGGCTTCTCCTGCAGATCGAAGGGCGAATGGGTGCTTTGCGTCATGATACAGGCAAAAAATGGTTGCTTATAGGTGTTGAGTTCCTGCCCTGCCCGCTGAAACAAAAAATTATCGGGAACACCCCACGAAATACAACGCTCTTTTGCTGAGAAGCTATTTTTATCGACTATGGCGCTGATGTTGTTATGACGAAAATAAAATGCAAAATTCGAAAATCCGGCATCACCACCATACATATACGAAGTAAAGTAACCGGAATTATGCAACTCGGTGAGTACCGAGGGATATTTACGCGAAAGTTCGGTGTCGCTCATCAGGTTTAAAAACGGCAAGGCTGGCAAACCACTTAAAATATTGAGCATGCCCTGATCGGTACGAAATCCCGAGGCGTAAATCTGATTAAATAGCAGGCCTTGTTTACACAACTCAGTAAAATTCGGACTAATTCCTTCGAATCCACCCAGGGGTTCAAATACATCGGCAGGGCAGCCTTCGAGCACAATCACCACAATATTGGGACGCTGGGTGGTTAAGATGGATACCGTATCTCCTTCGGCAGGTTCAGGATACAGTTTCGCCCAGGTTTGGGCCAGTTCTGTTTTGTCGAATGCGATGCTTTCAATTTCAAGATGCTTTTTCTGCTTCAGGGTACTTACAAAATAGAAGGTTTTATTTACCGCCAAAAAATTAGCCGTTTGATTGTGCGAGTAAAATGCCGAACTCACCTGAATGGGGACTTTCCCGATATTACCACGCATACCCAGCAACAGCAGCGGAAGTACTATCAGGGGCAATGCAATTCTATGCACTTTGTTGCCTATGTGATTACTGAAATGAAGCATAATACGGTGAAGCGCAAAAATACCCAAAACCGTTGGAGTCAGAAACATCAACAACCACTTCAGTTTAAAATAATCGAGAAAAGTAATGGCCGCTTCACCGGGCGATTCTGTCGAAGTAATGGCCCTCAGGTTGAAGGTACTTCCCCATTCAGGGAACAAGGGCAGGCTTACCACATCGATAAAACAAATCAAAGTAAAGCACACAGCGCTGAACAAAAAGCCAATTTTATTAAGACGTACCGAAGCTGAACTAAAAAAATTACCGGAAAACCAAAACACCGCAGGAAGAAACACCAAATAACCGGTCGTTGCCAAATCGGTACGCCAGCCATGCTCCATTCCTTCGAAATAATTGATTCCGCTTTTTGCATTAACCCAATAAAACATGAAGCGCAGCAAAGCAAAAACAAACATCCAGAAAGCAAAAAGTAATGGTAAATAATAATACCCTCTGTTATTACATTTCATATTACTCAAAAATATAGACTACCGCACAAAAGTCATTAGCTATTTCAACTTCTCGCCATGTACAGGGCATGGCAATTTATCATCCAAAAATAATGAATATTTAACTGGTATTCAGAATAAATATTTCAAAGAAAAACAATTTTCAATAATCATATCAGCAGAAGCAGGCTGTTGACACTAAGCAAAACTGCATAGTTCCGGGTAGCATGAATCACATAGATTATTAATTTTGCAGCATGCAAACAGTGCAGTCGCATCAAATCACAATTAGTGGAGCCACCGAAAACAATCTGAAATCGGTAAGCCTTGCGATACCAAAAAACCAGTTGGTGGTGGTCACCGGCATTTCGGGTTCTGGCAAATCATCCTTGGTTTTTGATGTATTGGCTCAGGAAGGGCAGCGGCGTTTTCTGGAAACGTTCCCGTCATTCTCGAGATTATTCATGGGAAAGCTGGGCAGACCGGCAGTGGAGCGCATCGAAGGCTTGTCGCCGGTGATAAGTATCGGGCAAAAAACGGCTGGTTCAGGAATACGGAGTACTGTAGGCACCATGACCGATATGTACGATTTATTGCGACTGTTGTATGCCCGTGCCGGGAAAGCCCCGGAAGCTGTGGTGCCAAGGCGCAGTCTTTTTTCGTTCAACTCGCCCGAAGGTGCTTGCCCGCATTGCAAAGGCATCGGCCTCGAGGAGCAGATTTCGGAGGCAAAACTGGTGGCCTTTCCCGATCGCAGCATTCGCGGAGGTGCCCTTGCCCCCACCCTGCCTAACGGCTACATCATGTATTCGCAGGTAACTGCAGAAGTACTCGATCTGGTGTGCCGCGAACATGGTTTTAACGTTGATATACCATGGAATCAACTCAGCCGCCCTCAACAGGAAGTGGTATTGTTTGGCAGCACCCGCATTAAAGTACCCTTTGGAAAACACCCCCTCGAATCGCGGCTGAAATGGACAGGCATCACGGCCAAACCACGCGAAGAAGGTTTCTACAAGGGGCTGATTCCCATTATGAGCGATATCTTACGCCGCGACCGGAACGATAATATCCTGCGCTATGCCGAATCGTTGCCCTGCAGCGTATGCCATGGTAAAAGACTCAATGAATCAGCCCTGTCGGTAACTGTCGAAAATATGAATATTCATCAGTTATCCGAAATGGAGTTGTCCGATCTGGCAGCCTGGTTCAGGCAGCGACTTGGAAATCAAGACACACATCCGGTGTTTACCAATGTCGCTGAATCAATCATCCGAATCATCGAAAACCTGGAACCATTAGGTCTCGGTCACCTCTGCCTGTCGCGGGCAGCAGATACGTTATCGGCAGGCGATATTCAGCGGCTCAGGCTTGTAAATCAGCTAAGTTCCGGACTCAGCGGTATTATCTATGTGTTCGACGAACCATCGGCAGGCCTGCATTCCGAAAACCTGAGCGGGTTGATTCAATTGTTTCGCAGACTGGTAGCTACTGGCAATACCGTAATAGTGGTAGAACACGATCCTGCCCTTATTGCTTGTGCCGATACCATTATTGATATTGGGCCCGGAGCCGGTAATTCAGGCGGTGAGATAATTTTTTCGGGCACTTACGATGAATTCATTCAGGCAAAACAGCTCAATTCGCCAACACAACAGGCTATTGCCGAATTTTTCGATCCACCCATCACCAACAGCGACGGTGCGTTTCCGGGAGAAGGTTTTATTCTGGAAAACTGCAGGGCTCTGAACTTAAAAAACCAGGATATTGAACTTCGGTACCGGGCAGTAAATGTGGTTTGCGGCCCTTCGGGATCAGGAAAAACCGCCCTGGTGGAACATGAACTGGGACCACGTGCAGTTCATCTGAATTTCGATAAAATTATCAGAATTAACCGCCAGCCTATCGGCCGCAGTCCCCGAAGTAATCCGGCTACCTATACCGGACTCTCCGACCGTTACCGTGATATTTTTGCGGGTCTGCCCGAAGCCAAGGCAGCCGGTCTCGGCAAAAGCGACTTTTCTTTCAACACAGGAAGTGGCCGCTGCACACACTGCGAAGGCGCCGGACGCATAAGTGTCGGCATGCACTTTCTGGGCGATGTCGATGTGGTTTGTCCGGTTTGTAACGGCAAACGCTTCAACCGGCAGGTGCTCAATATATATTATAAGAACAAGAACATCGCTGAGATTCTGGATCTTACCGTACATGAGTCTATTCAATTTTTCGAAGAGCAACCCGCCATACTGCGCCAACTTACAGCCCTGGAGTCGGTGGGATTGGGCTACCTGCAACCCGGACAATCGTCAACCACACTTTCGGGTGGCGAAGCCCAACGCCTGAAACTTGCCTCGGAACTGCAACGAACCGATACCGGCAATACATTGTATATTCTCGACGAACCCACTACAGGATTGCATCCATCCGACATAAAGGTTCTGATGCATGCGCTCAGGAAGATTACCCAAAAAGGCAATACGGTGGTTTGCATCGAGCACGACGAAAGTTTTATCAGACAAGCGGATTATATAGTAGAGCTGGGTCCGGGGCAGGGCAAAAACGGTGGCGAAGTAGTGGCGTCGGGCACACCGTCGAAACTAATCGTTAAGCCACAAAAGAAAAGCAAATTGTCTTTCAGTAAGCATAACGACACGCAGCGGAAAGACCAGCAACCGGTAGAACGTCATACACACATTGCACTGCATGGTGTGAACACGGCCAACCTGAAGAACATTTTAGTCGAAATACCATTAAATACCAGTACCGCGATCACCGGTGTTTCCGGTAGCGGAAAAACATCGCTGGCACTGGGGAGCCTCTATGCCGAAGCATTTTCGCGGTTTTCGCAAAGCATGTCAACCTATTCGCGCAGTATGCTGAAGCTGTCGAACCGCTCACGCATCGAATCGGTACATGGCCTGGTGGCTTGTGTTGCAGTAAGCCGGCGGTTTACAAACCATTCGGCACGCAGCACGGTGGGTACAATTACAGGCATTTACGATTTGTTCAGGCTTATGTACTCTCGTATTGCTCAACAGCAGGGTAAACAATATCCGGCAGGCTTTTTCTCGTTTAATCACCAGCCCGGGGCCTGTCCGCAATGCGATGGATTGGGCTATGTGCTTAGCTGCGATCCCGGAAAACTCATCAGTCACCCGGAAAAACCCATTACCGCGGGCGCCATGCAAACCAGCAAACCGGGCAAATTTTACGGTGACCCCGACGGGCAATATATAGCAGTGCTGCAACATATCGCGCATGAATCAGGTATCGACCTGAGTCAGTCCTGGAACAACCTGCCCCTGGAATTCAGGGAGATTGCCCTGTACGGCACCGGTGAAACCATCTGGAAAGCGCAATGGAATTTCAAAAACAAAACGCGCGAAGGCACGCACGCACTGAGTACCGTGTGGAAAGGCTTCTGCAATCTGGTTGATGAAGAATACCAGCGCAGGCATTTGAACAAAAGTACCGGGGGAACCGAGCAACTGCTTGCACGAAAAACCTGCCCGGTTTGTAAGGGTAAACGGCTGGTAAACGAAGCCCTCAGCATTGTGTTCCAAGGCTATAATATCTCAGAATTGTCGGAATTGCCCATTGGCTCACTGCCTGCACTATTTAATAAAATTAACGATGAGATAATGGTGCAGGAACTTGTTCACAGCATCGGATTATCGATCTGCAATATTGCAGATATTATTTCGAAACTCGGCCTCGATTACCTATCAATATCGCGGTCTGCCGAAACTCTTTCGGGAGGTGAATCGCAACGATTGCAACTGGTTTCGGCTTTCTCGGCAAAGCTCAGCGGAGTGTGTTATGTGATTGATGAACCGGCAGCCGGGTTACATCCAAAGGATGCAGAAAAAATAGGTGACATTATTCAATCGCTGGTAAATAACGGGAATACGGTGGTTTTCACAGGGCACGATTCAAAGCTGACAGCACAGGCGGGCTACATCATCGAAATGGGTCCGGGTTCAGGAAATCAAGGGGGCAGGGTGCTTGCCGCAGGTTCTCCCCCCGAAATGAAAAATCGCCCACACTCAGCCAGCTACGCACTGATTTATCCACAATTGGTACCATCAACACAATCCCACAAGTTTACACCATCAGGGTTTGGGGTTCATGGTGCCTATGCCAATAACCTGAAAAACATTTCGGCAGGCTTTGCCCTGGGCGGAATAACGGCTGTTACCGGTGTTTCGGGCAGTGGAAAAACCAGTCTGGTGCGCGATGTGCTGTATGCTTCAGCCATTTCGAAAAAACCTGTTGGCTGCAAATCGGTATATGGCCTCGAAAACTTCAGCGATGTCGTTTATTTGAAACAAGGACAGAACGCCGCTTCATCAATTAGTACACCGGCTACGTTCACCGGATTGCTCGATGTGCTGAGGCCGGTTTATGCGGCTACTCCCGAAGCAAAAAAGCTCAACATGAAAGCCTCGCATTTTTCGTATGTGCATGCCGATGGAAAATGCCCCGATTGCAATGGCATGGGCGAACGAAGTATTTCGATGGATTTTATGAGTGAATTGAATATCCCTTGCCCCACCTGTGGCGGCACACGGTATAAACCATCGGTGCAATCGGTGAAAATTAAAGGCGTTGGCATAGGCGATATCATGAAAAACGGTTTGAACGACCTTTCGGATGTGTTCAAAGAGCACCGGGAAATTAACCAAATGCTCGAAATATTTGCCAAATGCGGCATCGGGCACCTTCGTTGCGGACAAGCATTGTCCAATTTGTCGGGTGGAGAATATCAACGACTGTTGCTGGCACAAAAACTTATGCAATCGCCCCGGGGTAAGTGTCTGTATATTTTTGATGAACCCGCTACCGGCCTGCACCCATTCGACATCGAAAAACTCAACACGCTCTTTTACGAATTGGCAGCTCAACAACACAGCATTGTAATGATAGAGCACAGCAAATGTATGACTGCCATTGCCGATCAGGTGATTGAGCTGGGACCCGAAGGCGGTCCAACTGGTGGAAATTTAATACGCAATTAAGCACCGGAAGTTTAGACCAATATAACACTGAATTTTAAAAATCGCTTTTGCCAAACGCAAATTCTGTTAACACTTTTATAACGGTCACCCAAATCCTAAAACACAATTTTTAAACTTTTATACAAACGTAACTGTATGATTTTCTGCGTTATTGTATTTTTTATTAATTTTATTTAGATTATTTCTAAACAATTAAACAAAGCTTCGGTTATCCTAACTCAAAAAAATATAACATGAAAAATCAGATAAATACCTCACTTCCAATCTTAATAAATTCAAGGATATTATTAATCGTATCTATTATTTTAATATTGTCGTGCAATGTAAAAGCACAATCTGGCAACGAACTACACAAGTTCAATATAAATTCCGATAAATCGATTAGTTCCACGGAAACCGAACTTTCAGAAGTCAGGTCGTTGTATTACGAGTTACAACCGAGCCTGTATTATGGCAATCCGTCATCGGATAAATCAAAAGATGCTCCGGTTGTAGGTTTTGTAAATACTGAAAACTTTTCAAGTTTATACGCTTCCAATCAGATAAATAAATCAATAAAAATGCTTGTTATTGATTTCAATTACAACGAAATACAGTCTCCCCTAGATATTTCCGCAATAAAGAATTTCGACAGTCTGCGCTACATTGTAGTCAGATGCAGTGAGTCATGCACATCAGCTCAAATCAGTCGGTTGCTTGTCAACGATAGCAATCGTAATCTTCAGCTGTACTACATTATTGATATCGCCGAATAAAAACATTAAAATCAAACACTATGACAACGAAAATACTTTCGATTCACCATACCATCTTTTTCCGTGCAGCCCTCATCGTGCTGTTTTCGGCATTTGTTACAGGTGGTAATACACAGGTGGTAAAATCTTTTACTCAACGGACGTCACAATACTCACCGGCCAAAGTAATTTATAATGTAAAAGGTGATTTTACGATGATTGGGAACACCAATCTTACATTACAAAATTACGGTGATAACACATCGAACAACAATTCGATGATTTATGTGGATGTTGACGGAGTTTCCACAACCTTAAACTCTTCATCGGCCAACCTGAGTTTTTCGACCGAAAACGGGGCACTCCCCGAGTGCTCAAACATTGTGTATGCAGGTTTATACTGGACTGGACGTTCCCACAACGGGGGAAACAGTCCGATGACTTTTTCGGTAACGAAAGGCAGTGTCACGGTAAACTTCGACAAGCAAAAAGTTCTTATTAAAGGGCCCGGAGCCTCGTCATATAGCAATGTTACTGCCAATATTAGCGATATTTATTATCCTGAAACCAATCACGGCCAAATGTACTCAGCCTATGCAGAAGTCACCGATTACGTACGTCAGTACGGTTTGGGAAGTTACACGGTGGCCAACATAGCCCTGCAGGAAGGAAACGGGGGCAGCACCGGATATTATGGTGGCTGGGCAATGATTGTGATTTACGAAAACTCAAAAATGAAATGGCGCGATGTCACTATTTTCGATGGTCATGCCTACGTTGCCGGAAATGTTACTGCCGATTACACAATTCCTGTATCGGGATTCAACACGGTACAAAGCGGACAAGTAAACATGAAGCTGGGTATTGTAGCTGGTGAAGGCGACCGGAATATTTCGGGAGATTATCTTCAAATACGAAACCATAGCAATACCAATTGGGTAAATCTCAATCATAGCGATAATTCATCGAACAACTTCTATAACAGTTCGATATTCACCGGTGGAAACACGCGCAATCCAAACTTAATAAACAACACCGGTCTCGACATTTCGATGTTTAATATTCCAAATACCGGGAATTCAGTAATTACAAATAACCAAACAGCGACTTCGTTCCGATACGGGAGTACACAGGACACGTATGTGATTTTTATGATGGCTATGTCGGTTGATGCTTATATTCCCACACCTGAAGCCCATTCGCACATTGTAAGCATAGGCGGAGCACCGTATATTTCGGGAAACCCTCTGATTGCTCAACCCGGAGATGAGATTGAAATATCGGTAGAAGTAAGAAACAAAGGTACAGAA
>JAKQPY010000173.1:0-1151 GCA_029564465.1 Bacteroidota bacterium
CAATACGCGAAACAAGCGTTATGTTATCTTTTTTGAAAACAAGCTGTTCTCTGAACGTGCCAAATTCAAAGCTATCAGAACCGGTAATCATGGCCGAAACATCGTTAGCCGCTTTAATCGGCACAATAAATTGTTTTTTGATTTCTTCGGGCACGGTTAAAGTCATTTCGGCGATTGCAAGGCGCTTGCTATCGGTAGCAACAGCAACAGGCATATCGGTAAAATCAATCAACACGGCACGCTGCACCGGGTTTGCATCTTCAAAAGAAGCGGCGGTTGAGGCGCGTTTAAGTGCTTTTGCGAACTCAGCCGATTTAATCTTTGTCATGTTTTCAGAAAGCACGGGCACCGGCGGGAAATCCTCAGCATGAAGCCCGCGAATCGAAAAACGGCTCTTGCCCATAGAAAAATCAATCTCATCTTTCTGCGGGTCTGCCGAAACCTCGACCGGGAAAAGAGAATCCCCCGGCAGGTTTGAAAGCAATTCCTGAAGAAGTTTTGCAGGTGCGGTAATTTTACCGCAAGTGGAAACGTCTGCCGGAATTTCGATAATGCTCATGGCTTCCATGTCGGTTGCCACAAGCCGAATCTTATCGTTTTCGGCCTCGATAAGAATATTTGCAAGAATGGGTCTGACGCCCTTCTGTGCAGTTGCTTTTGCCGCGATTGTTACGGCGTTGAGAAGTTCACTTCGGTCGAGTTCAAATTTCATTTTTTTAATGCTCCTTTTCTACCCTGCATTGCATTTATTTCATCGGATTTAAAGCCAAAAATATCACCAGCAGTTTCAATGCTATATCTTTTCCAATCTTCATCATTTCGCAATTTACATGTTTCGGTATTTGCTGGCGAAAGATTGCAAATATTTTTATGTTTACAAATCGCATTGCATAAATTATTCATAAATTCCCCTTTCTTTCGAGCCTTTTAACGCCATGCTCAGGGCGGGTTAGTTATTTCTTAATCGCTACGATGCCGCGACCACAGCAGTTACTATAGACGATGCCTTTAAAAACATCGTTTTCCCATGCCTGAAAATAATCATCGCCACGACCAACCAGCCACAGGCCGTCAATGTTAAAAGTGTTTTCACTGCAAAAATCTTTTGCAATGGCTGGCTGAAAACCACCATTTTGATTAGTGCAGCAATC
>JAKQPY010000183.1:0-2161 GCA_029564465.1 Bacteroidota bacterium
TGACGCAGTCACGGTCGGCAATGGATTCACCGTTACCGTTACTGTTGCTGTACCCGTACAACCCGCTGCTGATGTACCCGTCACAGTATAAGTTGTTGTCGCTGCCGGAGTAACCGTTCGGGGATTCGTTGTCGAGCCACCGTTCCAGACATAAGTGCTGGCGCCGGCTGCAGTTAATGTCGAACTTGCACCATTACATATCGTAGCCGGAGACGCGCTCGCAGTCACAGTTGGCAATGGATTCACCGTGACCTGAACTGTTGCTGTGCCCGTACAACCCGCTACTGTTCCCGTAACTGTATAAGTTGTAGTTGAAGTAGGCGATACCGTAATTGGATTGGTAGTTGCCCCTGTACTCCATACATATGTGGCTCCGGCAATACTTGAAGATCCGGTTAATGTAGAACTGGCTCCATTACAGATTGGATTCGGACTGGCAGTCGCTGTTATTGTCGGATTCGGATTCACAACAACCGTTGTTGTTACCGGCGCACTGCTTGTGCCACCAACGGTAATCACCAATGAATAAACACCGGCAGCAGCAGTTGTAACATTATTGATGCTCGGATTCATGGCTATTCTACTCCCCATTTCTTAGACCACAAAATATAAAAATGTAGTTGAAGAACAATCGTAATAAACAGTTGTTAACTTCGGGAAATAACTCGAAGAGTTATTCTCGAAATTAACAACCCTTTCTTTTTTGCTACTTTTTTCTTTGTTCATAACTACGCAACTTGTTGATATCTTTTTATCGGAGCAACTCGGCCAATACCCTGATGGCACTTGTGATTGTTGTAATGATGGAAAAATTTCTTTAGCCCATCATACAGCTCTTTTCCATTGTCAGCCGGATACAAATATACATGATCTCTTTTTACAGTTCGCCAAAGTCGTTCAATAAAAATATTGTCGATGGCTCTGCGTTTGCCATCCATGCTGATTGTAATCTCATTATCAGTAAGCCAATCAATCCAATCTTTGCATGTAAACTGGCTTCCTTGATCGGAATTTATTATTTCCGGCTTCCCATATTGCTGCACGGCTTCTTCAAGCACGCTCAGAGAGTTTTTTGCATCCAGGCTGTTGAAGACATCCCATCCGACAACAAGGCGGCTATAAAGGTCAATTATGGCCGTTAAATACATAAACCCTTTTCTCATCGGAATGTATGTAATGTCAATTGCCCAGACATGGTTTGGCTTTTTAATTTTAAGGTTTCTGAGCAAATACGGACGAATATATTTTGTTTCGCCGGGCTTACTCAAATTGCGTTTTGGGTATATTGCTTCAATGCATGCAAGCCGCATCAATCGCCGAATGCGCTTTATGTTCACATGCAATCCACAGCTTGACAAATAATCCTGCTGTTGCAATACGCCATAGGTGGGGTGCTCCAAATGATAATCGTCCATAAGCCGCATGATCTCAAGGTTTTCATCGCTTTCTCCTTTAGGCGTAAAATAAAAATTACTTCGGCTTATTTGTAAAAGTTCACATTGGTGGCGAATACTAAGACGTTCACATACTGACACATAGGAAGCCAACTGTTTCACAGTACGTCCCTCCCTAATTTTTTTTTGAGCCATTCTTTTTCCATTTCCAATTTGCCAATTCGGGCATACAATTTTTCCTGCTCGTCCTTCATGGCACCTTCATCATCAGCTGTCTCAAACACCGCTGCAGACCTTTTTAAAAACTCTTGTTTCCATCCTGAAATCATATTCGGATGAATATCAAATTTATGCGCCAGCTCTGCAAGTGTCTCGCGCTCTTTGATAGCTTCAATGGCTACCCGTGCTTTAAATTCCGCACTGAATTTTCTTCGTTTTGCTTTCATCTTTTCCACAGTTAAAGTTAATCACTTTTTCAACTTAACATGTGGTCCGAAATTCGGGGAGTATTATAATTAGACACCGTGGGACAACTGAAATAAAAGTTTTGAGAAGTTGCAGTTGTAACTTCCGGATCCAACAAAATGTAAATAGTTGATCCGGCAGCCATTAATATTGAATCTGGAACTCCTGCAGCAGAAACAGATGCCAGGCATTCCCAATTCATGGCAGCACAAGATGCAGAATACAAATAATCCACTGAACCACCTGAGGCAGACGTAACATTTAGTTTGTAATAACCAGAAGTTGGAGCTGTAAATGAATAA
>JAKQPY010000187.1:0-3070 GCA_029564465.1 Bacteroidota bacterium
ATCGCGGAGCAATCCATTATCTATCATCGTCTTAGCACCACCAGGCAATTTTTCTTCGGCAGGCTGGAAAATCAATAGCGCATCACCTTGCAGCAATTCACGGTGTTTTACAAGAATTTCGGCAGTACCCAACAATGAGGCAGTGTGCAGGTCGTGGCCGCATGCGTGCATCACACCAGGATTAGCAGAACAAATCTCGTGTGAAAAATCCTCGGTTATGGGCAAGGCATCAATATCAGCACGCAATCCTACAACCCAATCGTGATTCACATCAGGATGCGTACCCCTGATACGAGCGACAATCGAATTGGGGGCATACTGCGCATCGACAGTCAAACCCAGTTCAGAAAGTTTTTCGGTAATAAAAGCTGCTGTTGCACTTTCCGAAAACGATAATTCAGGATGACGGTGAAGGTGTTCCTGATAAGAACATATCTTCGGGAATATTTCGATTGCTGTGTTTTTCAGAATTTCGATCATCGATACGTTGTTTATTTCCCAATAAGCATTTTTAATCCCACCAGAATGATAAATACAGCAAAAATCCGTCGCATGGTAATGGCCGGCAAATTTACAGCCCATTTCGAACCAAAATAACTGCCAATCATAAAAGTGAGCGCCAGTACCAGGGCAAATTTCCAATTCACATAACCTGCCTTGTGGTAATTGATTGCAGCAAAAATGCCAATGGGTAGCAACATGAAAGCCAGACTGGTTCCCTGTGCCGAATGCTGCGAGAAACCAAAAATGTAAATCAGTACCGGAATCACTATAACACCACCTCCCACACCCATTACCCCTCCGGCAAAACCTGCAATGAGTCCTGCTACAACCAGAATTGCCAGTGTCGAAACATCCATATTTTTAAAAATCAAGGTTTAACGAAAGGTAAAAAACACCGGGCAGCAAGGTATTGTTTTCGATTCCCCAGGCCCAGTCGGCACGTACGAAATATCCGAATAACTTGCTCCTTATACCAAAACCGTAACCTGCCACAATCGGATAATTGTTGTTGTCGATAATTACCGTTACCGGGTATGCATCGTACACATCTTTATCAAATGCATTGTTGCCGCTGAACGGATTGAGGCCGCTCCAGGCTGAACCCATATCGAAGAACCCGATAAGTTGCAGATTCTGTAAGAAAGCCGAGTTGAGCGGTCGGTTCATAATATAGGAAACAATGGGCCAGCGCACCTCAGCATTGATAACGGCAAAATTGCTTCCATTCCGGATATTCTGCGAAAAGCCCCGCATATTGGTGGCTACAGCCTGATACACATAGTTGGCGTCAGGATCGATCCTTACACTGTTGTCGAAAGTTGGGGTTTTGGTTGAGAAGTTAATCCAGTTATCAATTCCACCAAGGTAATATATCAGCTTACTGCGTCCCAGTGAGCCAGAGCCCGCAACGCGCAGTGCAACAATCAGGTTGCGGTGAATGGGCAGATAATATCGGAAATCGCCTCCAAAAACAATTAAATCAGATTGCTTTGCATCGATTTGCCGGTAATACTCCCCAAAGAGTTTATAACGCAGACCGGTAGAAATATTGATTTGCTTTTGCCGCGTATTGTCGAAAATATATTCGGCTTTGGCGGCAGCCCAATAATTATACGATGGCTCCGTAATCAGGCTGACATAATCGAGCGAAAGCAAGGTCATTCTGTCTTGTCGGGCAGAAACCGTAAACTGAAAAGCGGCAACCTGATTCAAAGGATATCGGGTAACATACATCAATTCGTGAGAATGGGATTTCATCAGGTTTTCGCCATCCGAAGTGTTCAATGCCAGGCGGTGAAAGATATACTGTTTATTCCACCTTTTTTTGAGGTCCTCAACACTGATTAAATACTCGTTGCTGTCGAAATTACCCGAAAACCGAACGCCACCGGTTATACGATAGTCTTCGAACAAATCTTTCGCGCCCAACTTAAACAAAATGTTAAATCCCGGATTGAAATAAAATGCACTTCCTGTGAAAGGCTGATACGACGAATTCAGAAATCCAAAGTCAATCTGATTCACAACATAGTTGGTGTAGAATGTGGTAAAATATTTATTTCGTCGCTTTTCGAGCGGATTTCCCAGACTGTCGAATTCCTGTATATTGTTGGTATTTGTTTTTAAAGCTTCCTCCGAGAATACATAATTATTAATGTCGATTGTCTGATTTGTTACAGGAGTTACAATCGGTTTTTCCTGCTTTTTCGGCAATTCAGGAACAAAATTCAATGCATCGCGGTGTACCTGTCTGTAGCGTGTATCCGACAACTGCATCTCGCGTCTGGGTTCGTCTTTCGACAGGTATACACCCCAACGGTTGTTGTTAAAAACAACATCGACAACTTCTTTAGCTGATGCATCCGCGTCAAAGTAAGTAATATTCCGGCTGTAGTTGGTTAACACATTACTTCGGGTGAAATACCTGAAATGTGTGGTTGTGTCGATATAACTGATGGCACTGTCGTAGTAAGCTTCGTAGCGATTGTACACCCCATTTTGGTTACCCAGATACATAAATTCGTTATGGCGGGTTCCGGCGGGTAAATATTCATCGACATCAAGGGAATTGGTAATCCTGAGAAGCACATCATTGCTCCCCGAGGCATCCATCACAAAAATATCCCGTAGCGTTTGGGTAACCACAATGGTATTTTTACCTGAGACCAGGGTGTCGCTCAACCGATTGCTCGAAAAAATAATTTCCTTCGACTTGTTAATATATTTCGGATTGTAATCGTCGGCAATATCAGCGGTAAGATTGGTTAGGGTATTCGCCATAATATTGTACACAAAAATATCGCTCATCCCGTTTACGTTACCGGCCATTACTAATTTGAGCCCATCGTCGGAATAATCAATCGACAGCACCTTGCTGAGCCCTGCAATTTCGCGTTCCTGTGTCTGTTTTGTTTCGAGGTTATACGCACAATAGAATATTTTCCCGCTTTTCTCAACAATATAACCCAGAAGTTTACCTGTGGGATGCCATGCCATAACCGGATAAGTCCGGTCAATTATCTGCTCCAGTTTATGCTCGCGGGTGAGTATTTTTTTTGTTTTATCG
>JAKQPY010000192.1:0-1100 GCA_029564465.1 Bacteroidota bacterium
CGATCAGCAATTTGAACCAATATGCGAGTATTGCCCCGGAAACAAGCATAGAAAATACATGAACGAAATGAGACTGATTGAGGATGCAGAGGTAAACGGTTGATACCATGAAAATAGATGTGGAAACCCAGTGCATCATCACCCGTGAAAACGGGGAGCAAATAGTCGTTGATGATGTTTCTTCAATTGCGGTTGTAATTGAGTTAATGGGTCAAAAATTTCATATTTTTAAAACAATGGACGGATTGGCACTAAACGGGAGGTGGAAATGACTAACAGATGCCGGCGGGGGTGCCCGAATAACAACTATATCGACAGAAATTGGGTTTGCACCGCTATAGATTGGGCTGAAGACAACGAACCTGGATTTGTTGTGCAGAAGTTTAGAATACTCGACATGAAACAACCCAACACCGGAATGGTGCCCGCTGGAGGATAAATGACCCATGAAAAAATACCATGATGAATGGGAGAGTGAATAAATGAAAAATACACTTATTGACATTGATTGCAGAATGAATCTGGTTATTGAAGAACAAAACGGGAAACTGGTTGTAAAGGATGCGACCATCTTATCTGACATCGAACTCGAAACTATTATTCCTGGTGATGCATCCAGCGTTCCGAGATTAATTGCGGAATCTAAACTGAACACAATCCCCGTATTTCCCTTGTCAAATGACGGATATTTTACTATCAACGGGGATCGAGATTCGTTTTCGAAATGGGTAAAACAACACGTATCAGAAATTCGGAGCGGGATTGAATGAAATATAAATGCCATGTATGCCATATTGTAATTGATGAGTCTGACCTGATAGATAGTAACTGCCCGCAATGTAAGATCAACCTGGGTCTGAAAGAGATGTAAACGGGAGTGTTTGTTATGAAAATAGATGTGGAAACCCAGTGCATCATCACCCGTGAAAACGGGGAGCAAATAGTCGTTGATGATGTTTCTTCAATTGCGGTTGTAATTGAGTTAATGGGTCAAAAATACAATATTTTCAAAACAATAGACGAATTGGTACTAAACGGAGGCTGGAAATGAAACCGCAGTCGTGCAAAGCGAAAGGCAGGCGGTTTCAACAAACCATAGC
>JAKQPY010000207.1:0-40405 GCA_029564465.1 Bacteroidota bacterium
CAGCCCCTGCATTTTTTGTAACCTAAAGCCAATATCCTATGCCACTCAATATTGCAGTCTGCATCAAACCCGTTCCCGACTCAAAATATTATGATAAAATCACCATCGATCCGGCCACCAAAACATGGGACCGTAGCGGAATACCCATGGTGATAGGCGATATCGACAAGAATGCGCTCGAAACAGCCATTGCCATACGCGAAAAACTGGGGGGAAAAGTGTCGGTGTTCAGCATGGCGCCCGAGTACACCAAAGATAAACTTACCGAAGCGCTGGCGATGGGCGCTGATGAAGCTTTTCTGCTCAGCGACCGTGCCTTTGCAGGAGCCGACACACTGGCAACCTCGTTTACACTCGCTGCCGGAATCAGAAAAGCCGGAAATTTCGACCTTGTGGTTACCGGTAACGAAAGCGATGATGGCAGTACCGGACAGGTATCGGCACAGCTGGGTGAATGGCTCGGCTTACCCCATCTTATGAATATTACCCGCATCGAAGCCGGAGAAAAAGAGCTCACACTGCAAACCCTTACCGAAACCGGATTCAGCAACTATAGTGTACAGCTTCCTGCAGTTATTGGGGTTACCCGTAAAGTGAACAAGCCCCGGCTCATCAATATTATGGGTATGCTCAAGGCAAAGTCGAAACCTCTCACCATATGGAAAGCCGAAGACCTGGGTGTTGACCCCTCGCTTCTGGGTCTCAAAGGCTCCCCTACCCAACCCGGCGATATTTACATACCACAAACCGGTCGAAAAGCCGAAAAACTGGAGGGTAGCGCCGAAGAAATTGCAGACCGCATTGTGCTGGAGCTGCGTAAGGCAGGAATTATTTCATAAGAAAACATTGTTATGAAAAAAGACATTTTGATATATGCCGAGATAATTGACGGTAAAGTAACCGACAATGCCCTCGAACTGATAGGTGAAGCCCGACGTCTGACAAGTCTTTTGCCGGATGGAGGACAGGTAATTTCCGTTGTCATGGGTAAAGCCGTAAGGCAGCACGCCGATTTACTGGCTGCCTATGGTGCCGAAAGGGTAGTAATTTTCGAAAACGATATACTTGAACACTACCGTAACGACCTGTACGGTGAGGCGCTGACTGCGGTAATCAGGAAATACAGTCCCGAAATCGTCTTGATTGGTTCCAGTTATCGTGGGTCAGAAATTGCTCCCACCGTGGCAGCCAAACTGCGTACCGGACTTGCAGCCCATTGCACCGAATTAAAAATAGACAGCTCAGGGCAATTCATTCAGGTAGTACCGGCATTCGGCGGAAAAGTGCTGGGCGACATTCTCACCCCCGGACACCGTCCAAAAATGGCAAGTATAAAACCCGGCATTATGCAGAAGCGACCCATAGAAGCCTGCAGTGCCTCTATTGAAGAATTTACGGCCGATATTCAGGGTCTGGGCAATGCCATTAAATTTTTGGGCGACGAAAGAATCAGTACCTCGGGCAAGCCACTGCACGAAGCCGAATGCATAATCGGAGGAGGTTTTGGCATTGGAAGCAAAGAAAACTGGGCAGTCCTCGAAGAGCTGGCAACGCTGCTCAACGGAGCCACCGGCTGCACACGCCCCGCCCTCGACGAAGGCTGGACAACCGGAGAGCAGACCATGATTGGCACCAGTGGCGTTGCTGTCAGACCTAAGATTTATATCAACGCGGGTATTTCGGGTGCCGCCCACCACACCTGCGGAATGAAAGATGCCGGGCTGGTTATCAGCATTAACAAAGACGAGAATGCCGCCATTTTCGGAAGTTCCGACATAAAAATTGTTGCCGATTGGAAACAGATTCTTCCTATACTTATCGAAAAAGTAAAAGAAGCAAAAAGTGGAAATTAATACCTTCACAGCCATGAGGAATATTGCCCGAAAATTATCAATAACAATAGTATTCTTCGCCATCTGTGCAAATGTCCTGATCTGTCAGACTGATACGGTTGATCAAGCACTCAGGAACTCCGATATTGTTATTGGTGAATCCATTATTTTGCATTCGGAAATTCTGGGTGAAAACCGCGAAATAATGATTCATGTGCCCCGTGAATTTCAGCCGGACCTTGACACCGTGTACTATCCGGTGATGTATGTATTCGATGCGGGTACCGCATTTCTGCCTGTTGTGGCTTTGATGACGCAACTGAGCACTTCGATGGCTGATGAGATTTGTCCTCAAATGATTGTAGTAGGCATTAATCACCCCGACAGAAACACAGACCTGGGGCTGGAACTTGATACTAACCAAAAAATCAGTGCCGGCAGTTTAGAAGCGGATAAATTCACTGCATTCATCGAAAAAGAGCTAATGCCTTACATCGATTCTCACTATCATACAATACACTACCGGGCACTTGTAGGATACTCGCTGGGCGGGCTAAAAGCAATGCATATTCTTGCCTATAAACCCTATTTATTCAATGCCTACATTATCATCGATCCCAGCCTCGGACATTACGACAATCAATGGTTTATCCGGTCAGCCGACAACATAAGAACCGTTGATCTTAATGAAAAATCAGTATTTCTGGCCATGGCCCAAACCATGAAAATGGGAACTGACACTTGTGCTATTAAACTCGATACAACCACCGATTCGAGGCACATGCGCAACATCATGCAGGCGGCCGAAAACTTCCGGAACAATGAATCAGATTTTGATTTCGGATGGAAATACTATCCTGACGAATATCACGGAAGTGTACCATTAATTGCGGAATACGATGGTTTTTACAAGATTTTCGATTGGTTTAACCTACAAAAAATCAGATATATTTATAAATCGAACGACAGCGCTTCGCAGGTGAAAGCAGCTGTTAAAACCCATTTCGAAACTGCCTCTCAACAAATCGGCATGCAATTCCTACCGCCCGAGGAGTATCTGACCAACCTGACTTTCTTCTTTTACGGCACCGGAAAATTCGATAAGGCCCTGGCAATGTCGGAATTGTTGGTTGAATACTACCCCAACAGTGTTAATGCCAATAAAATCAGGCAAATTCTACTGTATGAACAAGAATCGAAACCTAAAAACAAGTGATTGCTCATTACTCAAAAATCGATACTATACACATTACAAACCCTTAAATCACAATATCATGGCAGAACTCAAAACAAAACAGCACGGCGCAAGCGTAGAAGAATTCATCATGGCTTTTGCCGACAGTGAACAGAAGCAAAAAGACAGCTTCGAAATTATCAGGATTATGGAGGAAATTACCGGCTGTGAGCCTGCCATGTGGGGCGCCTCGATGATTGGGTTTGGCAAATACCACTATAAGTCGGAAAAAAGCAGGCAGGAAGGCGATTGGCCATTGGTGGGATTTTCGCCCCGCAAAGCTGCCATTTCGCTCTATGTGTACTCTGGCTACCTCGGCTACACCGCTCAGGACGAAATACTAAAAGAACTCGGAAAATTCACCATGGGCAAAGGCTGCATCTACGTCAAAAAGCTGTCGGATATCGACACCGAAGTACTCAAAAAACTAATCCGCTCCACAGTTGATTTCCTGCAGCAGAAATACGGGAAATAATATAAACCTGTTGCAGGATTCTGTCCTTTCAATACTCGACTGTCGTTAAATATCCAAAACAACCGAATGCATCGGATGCAGTATGGGTATACATGTCATTACAGGCGGAATCCAAGCCCCAGCCTTACAGCGACACCAATAGGACCTTGTCGAAAATCGAAAATACCGTTCAATCGCTGATTGGGTTCAATAGCGGGGTTATCAATCCGCGTCAGCATATATTCGGCAGTTACCAACGCCAATGGCAGGTTCACATCAAGAAACCACTTCTCGTTGATATTGTATTCTATACGCGGAATTACCGACAGATAGACACCGGTGCTGGTGGTCGTAATCGGGTATTCCGACGAAAGCAAAGGGATGGTTTTGTTTCGATTGAAAAACGGACATGCAGAAAACCCAAGTGACAGACCCAGCTTTTCCCAATTCCGCCTTTTAAACAAGCCAAGCGAATATTCGTATCGCAGATAACATTCGAAATGCCGCACATCTTCACCCCCAATTGCCGGGCTGGCGACCCCGGTGGAATCGACATAGAAGTACTCTTCGCTATAATCGTTATCGTAACGCAGACGCGATATTTCAAGATAGTGGGCATTACCACGGGGATTTTTTATTTTGACAGCCGGTGAAAAACCAAAACCATTGAACTCGCGGGTATATAGCCGGTGGCTAACCCCATCGGTACTACCTTCGCCCCGGTACAAGTATCGTGAACTCAGGTCAAAATTAGAATAGAATAAAAACGAAAGTTTTTTCGGAGTGTCCTGAGAATAAGCCCAAAGGCTGATAGTGCTTAGTACAACTAAGATAACGATTTGCTTTTTCATTGGTTTTATATTTAATAAATTTGGTTCGTCCGAATTATATACATCACAATGTCTTTATATAGTTGCTAATTTTCTAATTTCTGGTTAAAGATTTCAATTACTTCTCATAAACGACAATCCTGCGTATATATTGTTCATGCTTTCCAATTATTTGCAAATTAAACTTACTGCAAATTTCAAGCTGTCCGCAAATCAACAACATGAATACATAAAAGTAAGGGCAATGATTACCCGAAACCCTTATTCCATTCAGATTCGCTAAAATCATACACCTTGAAAATGCAGGCCAATGCGTCTATTTACGTTGTGTCACCCGCTACACTCCCGCTGCGATGAAACAATTCTGCTTCAATTCTGTTTATTCTGAAATAGCGATGAATGCTTATTAATAGCAGTTTAATGTAAATGAAAACAGATAGAATAATAGATTCCAAAAACTCAGTTAACTCATTCCCGGACTAAGCTCAGGCTTCGTACCTAATGCTAAACGATGAGCAATAGCACAATTCCCATGAAACAAAACAATTCAAATCTCAGTGTCGACAAATATCTCACCGATGGCTGTATGCGGTGTAAATACGGTGGAACATCGCAATGCAAAGTACTGAATTGGGTGGATTAACTAAAACTACTCCGACAAATAGTGGTCGAAACAGGCTTAACCGAAGAAATAAAATGGGGAGTTCCAGTATACACACATAACGGGAAAAACATAGTTAGCATTCATGCACTTAAAGAATCGGCAAACATCAATTTCTTCAAAGGGGTATTATTATCCGACACGCACAAAATACTGCAGCAACAAGCAAACCTGCAATCAGACAGGATAATAAAATTCATCAGCACTTCAGACATCGAAATTGTAAAAGATGTATTGAAAGCCTATATCCACGAAGCCATTGCTATCGAGGAAAGCGGCCGAAAAGTAATCTTCCGGAAAAATCCCGAAGCTATTCCGGCGGAATTAACGCAGGCACTCAAAGCCGACCCCGGGTTTAAAAAAGCTTTCTTCGCGCTTACACCCGGACGACAAAGGGGTTACATTATTCACTTCTCGCAACCCAAACAAGCCCAAACCCGCATCGACCGGATTCAGAAATACAAAGCACATATCTTCGATGGAACCGGACTGCACGACAAAAAACCTGAGTAGAAATATACAAGCCCCCGTAAACCTTAATGCCTGAGCGAGATTTGCGTGAATAACAAGCTACGCTATGCATTTTTCGTGCGTATCCATGATTATAATAGCATAAAGTTGAAAAATTATCCGTATTTCCGTTGAACATTAAAGACTATTATATAAATTTGAAAAAAGGGAAGTACTTAATTTTTAAACACGGTACATCAATGGACCGACACGAAGCAGAAAGAATATTACAACAGACATTTTTGTTGAGTCATTTTTACGATGAGCAATGGGAGACTATTGAAAAAATCTTACTTGGCGAACGGGTTCTTCTTATCGAAAAAACAGGTTTTGGAAAATCGCTGTGCTTTCAGTTTCCTGCTATACTTCATAATGGGACAACTGTTATATTTTCTCCGCTAATTGCATTAATGCGTGATCAGGTAAAGAAACTTAATTCGCTGGGTATTTCGGCCAAATGTGTAAACTGTGAACAATCGCCCGAGGAAAATTCACAAATTATTTCAGATGCAAAAGAAGGGAAAATTAAAATTCTGTACATTGCCCCCGAAAGACAAGAAAACTCTGAATGGATTGAGGCGACACGACAAATGAATTTATCGATGCTTGTTGTTGATGAAGCGCATTGCATTTCGGTTTGGGGGCATGATTTCAGACCTGCATTCAGGCGCATAATTAATCTTGTGAACCTGCTGCCTAAAGGTTTACCTGTATTAGCAACCACCGCGACTGCAACGAAAAAGGTCGAAACAGATATTGCCCGACAAATGGGTGGTGATTTAACCATCATCAGAGGAAACCTGATGAGAGATAATTTTAAACTTTATGTTATCAGAGTAAACTCAGACGATGAAAAACTAATCTGGTTAGGTCAGAATCTTGAAAAATTACCCGGCTCAGGAATTATATACACAGGAACACGGGTAGATACTGAAATATACTCAAAATGGTTTGAATTTTTAAAAGTCCCTTCAACAGGCTATAATGCAGGTCTTGACCCTGAATCCCGGATTGCCATCGAGAATGGTTTAATGAATAACCAATGGAAATGCGTAATCTCGACAAATGCCTTGGGAATGGGTATTGATAAGCCCGATATCCGCTTTATTATTCACACACAAATACCTCAATCGCCAATACATTACTATCAGGAAATCGGGAGAGCGGGCAGGGACAATCAAACTTCGTACATCATACTTTTTTACAACCCTGCAGATAAAAAATTACCAGAATCATTTATTGAGGGGGGCAGACCTGCAATTTCCAAGTATGAAAAGTTAATAGAAGCCGTTAAAAGCGAATTACTGGGAGAACGCGAATTAATCAAAAAAACGAATCTGAAACAAGCTCAATTCAGGGTTATTAAAGCAGATCTAATAGAACAAAAAATCATTCGTGAAGTGAGCTTCAAAAAAAGCAAAAAGTTTGAATATATAACGGGCGCTCAACCACTAAGTACTCAGGCATTCGAAGAATTAAGGGAGAGCAAAACCCGTGATTTGGAAAAAATGATTGAATATGTTGAAACCAATCAGTCAAGAATGAAATTCTTATGCGATTACTTAGGTGATAATTCTACTCATACTTTCACCAATTGCGATAACACAGGGCTGAAGAAACTGGTAGTTTCGGCAAATGATGAATGGATAAAAAGATTACAGGATTTTCGTGAGGACTACTTTCCTGTACTCGAAGTAGAAACCAAAGGAACCAATTTAATCAATGGAGTTGCAGCATCGTATTATGGAGTTTCAAATGTGGGGAATGCATTGCATCGCTGCAAATACGAAAATGGCGGCGATTTTCCTGATTTCCTTTTGAGGCTCATTCTGAAAGCATATCGAAAACACTTCGGACAAGAAAAATTTGATCTGATTCTTTACGTACCACCTACAAAATCAGGTGAATTAGTGAGGAATTTTGCCGTGAAAGTGTCACAAACTTTAAAATTTCCAATTTCGCATAGTCTTCTTAAAAACAGAACAACGAATGAACAAAAAGTTTTCGAAAATGCATATCTTAAATCCGACAATGTGAAAGACGCATTTGTGATAATAACACCCGATGAAGTGAGTGGGAAAACCATTTTATTAATTGATGATATTTTTGACAGCGGAGCAACAATTAAGGAAATTGGAAGATATTTAAGTAATTTAGGAGCCGAAAAAATAGCACCTTTAGTAATAGCAAGAACTGTAGGAGGAGACCTGGTATGAACAAAGAAGCTGCATATTGGATAGCACTGGCACAATTACCACGCTGGGGTCATTTGAAGCTAAATAAGCTCATAATTAATTTTTATCATGAGAATAAGCTTTCGATTGAGGATTTTTTTCATTTGCCCGAAAATGATTGGAAAAATCAATATGCGTTGGAATATAAGGACATCGAAGATCTGAAGAAAGCAAAATCTGAATTGGCTAACTTTGCATTTCTGGCTGAGACAATGTTAAACGAAGGGTATGAGCTTATTCCTATTACTACTCCTGAGTACTCAAAAACTCTAAAGGAAAATTTAAAAGCAGCCCATGCACCTGCCCTATTGTATGTAAAAGGAAACAAACAAATTATGCATGAAGAATCAATAGCAATTGTTGGTTCTCGAAACGCAGCTGCGAAATCATTGGAGTTTACCGATAATATTGCCCAGTTAGCCAGCAAACAATATAAAGTTATTGTAAGTGGGTTTGCCAAAGGCGTTGATAAACAAGCTCTGGATTCAGCAATAAATTACAAGGGTCAAAGCATTATTGTTCTACCACAAGGCATTATGACTTTTGGCTCGGGATTCCAAAAATATTATAAGCAAATAGTGGCCGGTGACGTTCTTGTTTTGAGTACATTTTTCCCGAAAGCCCCTTGGAGTGCTGAGTTGGCTATGGCCAGAAACCCAATTATTTATGGTCTTGCCTCCGAAATTTATGTTGCTGAATCTTCTGATAAAGGAGGAACCTGGTCTGGTGTGGTCGATGGCTTACGAAAAAACAGATTAATATATGTGCGAAAACCTGACTCAAACGAAAATAATGCAAATAATTTATTAATTCAAAAAGGCGCAATTGCAGTAGACTTTAACGGTAATCCATTGACTTTGTATTTACCACCATCCACACAGATAAATCAATTGAATCTGCGTGAACCAGCCGTAGATTACGAAAATAAAATTCTGGAATTATTAAAAACAGGTGCGTATACAAGTAAAGACATCATTAAAAAATTGCAACTTAACTGGTCCGAGAAAGAATTAAGGAATTATCTTAAAGGTAAAAAAGAAGTTGAAACGATTAATAAGAAACCATTGCAGTATACAATCGTAGATGCAACAAAAAGGCAGAAAACGCTTTTTGACTGATACAACCGGTAACAAACGTTTTTGCATTAGCTCATAAGTTTGCATAAAAACCTGTAGGTACATCGTAAAAAAGCCTGCAACCTCAGGAAGGTAACAGGCTTTAACTCACACCATGAAAACTATCGTTTATTTTGTAAAACGTGCATTAATCACGTTCCAGTCCACAATTTCCCAGAAGTTTTTGATATACTCGGGGCGCAGATTCTGGTAATCGAGATAATAGGCATGTTCCCAAACATCGCAGGTTAGCAGTGGTTTCTGTCCGTTTCGCAAGGGGTTTTCGGCATTGCCCGTAGCGGTAATCTCAAGTTTACCTTCCTTATTTACCACGAGCCAGGCCCAACCCGAACCAAACTGATTGGCTGCGGCATTCGAAAACTGCTCCTTGAAAGCGGCAAACGAACCATATTGCGCATCGATGGCTTTGGCCAGTTCACCTACCGGTTCGCCACCGGCGTTTTTACCAAAACCTTCCCAGTAGAAAGTATGGTTCCACACCTGTGCGCCATTATTAAAAATGCCGCCGGTCGATTTCATAATAATTTCTTCGAGGCTTTTGCCTTCGAACTCGGTACCTGCAACCAGTGCATTCACTTTGGTAACATAAGCCTGATGGTGTTTCCCGTAGTGATATTTCAGCGTCTGTTCCGAAATATAGGGTTCCAGTGCGTTCATCTCGTAAGGTAACTGTGGTAATGTAATCATTGTATTAGGTTTTAAATTGACATTCGTTTATCGTTCGTAAAATTAACAAAACAAAAATAATTTTGTTCATAAACAAGGACTATTTTGCATAAACCACCCCCCTATTTGTAATATCTTTAGAAAAAATTTCTTTCTATGCGACGCTATATTCTGATACTACTTTGCCTTGTTGCATCGCTCAGTTTGCAAAGCCAGATTGTAAACACAATAGCCGGCAACGGCACCAATGGCTGCGGAAGCGGTGGCGGATCGGCAATAAATCTGGCCATGTCTACTCCTGCCGATGTTGTAGCAGATGCTTACGGAAATAAATACATTTCTGTGTATGGCTGTCACGTTATTATAAAAGTGAATCCAGCCGGTATAGCCAGCATTTTTGCAGGAACAGGAACGGCCGGCAACAGCGGAAACGGCGGCCCAGCCAGCAGCGCGTTGTTATACTATCCATTTAAATTGGCTATCGATCGCGAGGGCAACTTAATATTTACTGAAATGGGTAATTATGATGTGCGAAAAATCGACTTGAATACGGGTACCATCAGTTTGCTTGCAGCGGGATTTTCTTATCCATTCGGTTTGTCATTCGATTCGCAAAACAATGTTATCGTTGGCGACTATAGCGAAGGATTAAAAAAAATTGATCATGAAACACATGATGTAACTTCTTTTCCCAATTCAACAGGATGGGGATTCATCTGGGGTGTTGCTGTTGACAATAACGACAATGTTTTTTATTCAACCACACAGCAAAAAATATATTACTACAATACAGCAACAGCAACAAACAGCCTGTACGCAGGTACAGGCAATACTGCCTATAATGGAGAAAACCTAAATGCTACTGAAGTAAACATGAATCAAGCACTTGATTTACACATTGATAATCAAGGGAATCTGATATATGCAGAATATAGTAATTACAGAATCAGAAAAATTGATAATACAACCCTGCTGGTGACAACCATTGTTGGCAATGGTGTATTTGGATATTCAGGTGATGGTGGTTTAGCTACCGATGCTAGCATTGGTGGATGCTATGGAATATTTATAGATGATTGCAATCATGTTTACTTCACCGATATTCATCATAATGTTGTCCGTAAATCTTCAATAAGCTATATGGCTGCCGAAACACCGGTACTAACGGCGGGTGAGGCATGCATGGGTGGCTCCATCAGCATAGACATTACCGGAAGTCTGAACGATGCCACCGAATGGAAACTCTATTCGTTTGGCTGCGGCACCATTGCAGAAGCAAGCACCACGGGCAGCAGCATCAGCTTTGTTCCAGTAGCCTCGGGGACTTTCTACATACGCGGCGAAGGTCCCTGTGTATCGATTGGTACCTGTGGATATTTAAATATCAGTCTGGCTGATGACCCCGACTTCTCACTACAACCCATGGGGACCAGTCTTTGCGAAGGTCAATCCCACAGTATGAACGCGCTGGCCACCGGCGGAATGGGAAGCCTGAGCTACTTCTGGGAAGCGTCGTCCGACGGCATCAGCTGGGCAGAAATTCCGGGGGCTAACACCGAAAGCTACACCACACCGGCCATGACCGAAACACGCTACTACCGATGCCGTGCCGAATCAACGGGCGAAGGTTGCGATGTTGCTTTCAGCGAGATTGCCAGCATTCAGGTTACTCCATTGCCGGCCAACGACCTGTGCGCCAACGCAACCATCATCAGCACACTGCCCTTCAACAGCGGTATGCGCAACAACCATTGTGCCGGCAGCGATATCCCTGCAAACCCTGGCTGTAGCGGATACGACCATAATGTATGGTTTAAGGTGACAGGCACAGGCTATAGAATGCGTGCCAGTACCGAAAGTTTGCTTACCGACTTCGACACCGAAATACACATTTACTCCGGCTCATGCGGAAGCCTCGAAGAAATTACCTGCAACGATAATTATGGTACGGGATTAAGTTCCATCGCAGAATGGTGCAGCACCGAAGGAGTCAGTTATTACATTTCGGTAGGCAGTAATGCCACCGATGGAGAAACCGGAAATTATGTACTCAGTCTTAGCGATTTCCCATTGTCGGCTCCGACATTTAACCCGGGCACGCTGCAAATCTGCGAAGGCGGAACCGTAAGTCTGAATGCCACGCCCGGAACCAATGGCGATCAGTTGGCATGGTTCGAAGGCACATGTGGAGGAAGCCAGCAAGCCGGTAATGCCACATGGAATTACACACCCGCGCAAAGCACCGATGTGTTTGTGCAAACGCGCAGCAGTGTATGTCCCGATGCAGCATCCGAATGTGTGTCGGCACATATCGACGTGTACGACGACATTACGATAAGCTCAGAACCTGCAGGTAACACCATATGCACCGGTGGTTCTCACAGTATGAATGTAATGGCAACAGGCGGATTTCAGGCTTTATCGTATCAGTGGCAGGTTTCGCCTGATAATATAACTTACAGTAATATTACCGATGCCGGATTTGCGGATTACACCGTAAATAATGCCACTTCGAGTGCCTACTACCGTTGTGTAATCAGCACTACCGGAGCTGGCTGCGGTGATGCCTATTCCACCCCCGCCATGCTTAGCGTGGTCAGTGATATCACCTTTACCCAATCACCCATCGGGGCCATGCTGTGTAGCGGCGATTTTCACAGCATGAGCGTAACAACCACCGGTGGCACACCCTCAGTCCAACTGCAGTGGCAGTTTTCGTCAAACGGAACAGTTTGGGAAAATATCACCGGCGAAAACGCGAATAGCTATGTGTGCGGACCGTTGAGTGAGAGTGCCTATTACCGCGTGCTTGCTGCCTCAGCCGGAAACGGATGTGGTCAGGCCACCAGCAATATAGCCCTGGTTTCAGTGAACGATAATACCGCACCGGTTCCTGTACTCAGCATACTTCCCGACCTGAACGGTCAGTGTGAGGTGAGTGTGGTTAATACACCTCAGGCCAGCGACAATTGCGATGGTACGATTTCGGCAACTACCGATGATGAACTATTTTACGATGCACAAGGGAGTTACCTGATACTATGGACATACACCGACGCAGCCAATAACAGCAGCCAGCAGTATCAATGGGTGAACGTAAGCGACAATACTGCACCCGTTCCCGACCTGGCCACACTTCCTGTAATTAACTCGCAGTGCTACGCCGAAATCACTACGTCGCCTACCGCCACCGACAATTGTAGCGGGAATATAACAGGAACTACCATTGACCCGCTGGTGTACACCGAACAGGGCACTTTCTATGTAGAATGGCGTTATACCGATGAAGCCGGTAACTATTACACGCAGTTTCAAACCGTGATTGTAAACGACGATATATTGCCCTCGCTTACCTGTGCACCCGACGCCGAGGTGGATGCGGCTCCCAATCATTATTATTTTGTTATCGGCAGTCAGTTCGATCCGGTGGCAAACAACGACAACTGCGCAATTGACTATCAGATTAACAACTTCAACAATGCGGCCTCGTTATCGGGAGCCTTACTTCCCGAAGGGGTGAATGAGATTTTATGGACTGTGGTGGATGCCGCCGGTAATGAATCGTCGTGCACGATTAATATCACTGTTAACGAATGGGTTGGCATTAGCGATAATAAGACAAATGGGTTAAAATTATACCCCAACCCGAACTACGGGAAATTTAGCATCGAGGTGATTGACTCGTCCGATTCATTCTGTATCAAACTTTTCGACATCAGCGGGAAACTTTTGTTCGACGGACAGATACCGGTGCACGGAAACAAGGCAGATCTCGATTTCAGCCATGTTGCCAAAGGGCATTACCTAATTCAGGTTGAATCGGGCAACCGGGTTATGACAGAAACGCTGGTGATTGAGTAAATTTCACGTTGGCTTACCAAAAGTTCCGGCACTGATTGCTTGTCAGTGCCAGACTTTATTTTTTAGCGGGAGATAAATTGCTTTCTATTCAACCGGATTATTCACCACACCTGAGAACAAAACGGCTCCGGTGGTTGATTCGCGGATCATAAACACGAAAGGACGATCGAGAATGACTGTAACAGGCCCCGCAGGTACCGAGGTAAGTTCCACGCCGACCGAAGTTACAGCAGCGGCTTCGGTTCCTTCTTCGTCAACATCGATAAAGGTTTTGTGCTTTACTTCGCTTACCACAAGACCGCCGCCCGGGTTAATACCTGTAAGGTCGGCAAGTCCGGCAGCAAACAAATCGCTCATACCCATATTGATAAGCATTTCGTTGAGTGTTTTCTCGTAGGCAAAGGTAAATTTGGGCATGTAAAGATGCACCTCGGTTTCGCCCATTACTTCGTTCCATGCGTTCCACTGGTCAGCGTCCAAATCGGAAATCAGGTCGGTTGTTGTTTCTCCGTAAGCCGGAAGCAAAACGTCCATCACAAAATTACCCCTTCCGTAAGGCAATTCAACAATGGTAACATCTTCGGACCCAAAATACCGCAGTTCGGTTTCGTTTTGCATCATCCGAGCCTGTACAATGCTGCCCGTGCCTGTGGTAAAATCCATATCGGAAGTTTTCGATTTCTCGAATTCATACTTCCAGCTTCCATAAAAATAAATGGCATTAATCAGGTACATCACCATGTCTTCCGAAATATTATCGACAATTTTATCGATTTTACCGCGTGTGGCATCATTAACCCAATCGTTGATAGTACCAGGTGCTGATGCTGATGCAAAGTCGATGGAATGCACCTCGGCATCATAGTATTGCTGGTTTACATCGAGGAAGTCCTGCGACACCTGAAAGGTATTCCGGTACCATATAGAATTGGCAATCGAAAGGGTAACTTTCTCATCGAGACCGGTCAGTTGGTTCATCAGGTAGTGCGAATACTCGTTGAATTCTTCAACGGAATAATCGTCAAAATCGAGGGCGGTGAGCATCTGCTGCAGCGTGTTGTTGCGGGCACCGTTGGCGGTCATGGCCAGGGCAAAGTGCACACTCAGCGGCGAAACCATAATGTTTTTGGGTGTTGATTCGCTTTCGTTTACTTTTTGCAATAGTTTAAACGAGAACTCATTGCCCGAACTTACCATCCTGGCTTGTTTATTAGTGAGTGGAATATCGAGCACTTCCTGCGGGTCTTTTTTGCACGACGACAGTATTACGAGTGCACACAAACTGATTAATGTTAATAATTTCATTTTCATAGCATTACACGGCTTTGGTTACGTCAAATGTAACGCATAAATGAATTATTTCGTATGTTTTGTCGAAAAATATTATTCGTACAGTGTACGCTCATGAAAATCGATGTGATGGGCGGGTTCCACAAAGTCATCATCGGCAACATGTTTTATCGAACACCAGTATTTTTCGGTTTGTGCGCCAATTTCCCTGAGGTAATTGATAAAGCCATTCACGTAGCCACAATACATACAATTGAGTTTTTGAAGCCAGGAGAGCTTCTTCAGTTTGTGCCGGTCGATACGTATATAGCGGCTGCGTTTCACGTAGGGCAATCCATACAATGGGAAACATACACGGTGGTAAATTTCAATCCATAAATCCATTACCAAAACGGGCAATAAAATACTATAAATAATAGGCGCACTCAGGCTATGGCGCACCTGACGGTTGGGGTATTTCTTAAAATCCATACAAAATAAAAAAGCAGGAGCTACACGTGTTGCTCCTGCCTGCAAAAATAATAATCTATCCTTTAATCCAGTTTACCAGACCTTTCTTTTCGATAATGGCCATGAGTTTATCGGGCAAGGGTTCGAAATGATATTCTTTTCCATTGATGAGTACAACACCTTTATCGAAAATCATATCCACCGAATCGCCGGGCTGATATGCATCAACTACTTCGGGCAGTACAATAAGGGCAAGTCCTTGATTGATAGAGCTACGGTAGAAAATGCGGTTCACCGACTTTACGATTACGGCTTTTACTTCGGCATGAGCCAGTCCTACCGAGGGATGTTCGCGCGAAGAACCACAGCCGAAGTTCTCGCCGCAGATGATGATATCGCCCTTTTGCACGTTTTTGGCAAAGTTCACGTCAAAACCGGCAAACAGATGGGGCATAATTGCAGCTGCATCGGAACTGAGTACATTGTAGGTCAGATTTCCGGCAAACATCTGGTCGGTATTCAGGTTGTCGGTGTCTTTATAGTTCCACACATTACCGAGGCGGCGGTTGTCGGCGGGGTCAACCGATACGGTGGCTGATTGCGGCGACTGGAACGGGAATGCATCACCGGCCTGAATTTGCCTTGGGTCGGCAATTTTACCTTCGATGGCCGACCAGGCTACTGTAGCCGGAGAAGCGAGATAAATCTCGGATTTTTCGTTGCCCATACGGCCTAAAAAGTTGCGGTTGGCTGTACTGATAACGCGGTAACCATCGCCCGGAATTCCCTGACCTGTACCCAGGCAAGGGCCACACGAAGATGCCAGCACATTGGCTCCGGCATTCATCAGTTTTTCGACATAACCCGCTTTGATTGCCTCGAGATAAATGGCTTTGGAAGCAGGAATTACCAGCAACTGAAAGCCGTCGGCTACTTTTTTACCATCGAGAATTTCGGCTGCAATGCGGATATCGTCGAGGCGACCGTTGGTACACGTGCCGATGAGTCCCTGATTGAGGGGCAGGCCCTGCACTTCGGATACCGCTTTTACGTTATCTACATTGTGGGGAGCAGCCACCAACGGGAACAAGTCTCCGAGGTTAATTTCGATGGTTTTGGCATAACGTGCATCGGGGTCGGCCCACACACCGTTCAGTTTGCGACCCATGTGTTTTTCGAGTACTTCGTCGGCAGGGAAAACCGCATTCTTGGCTCCCATTTCCGAGGCCAGGTTGGCCAGGGTCATACGCTCCGAAATACTGAGGCTTTTCACACCTTCGCCATGATATTCGATACTCATATAGTTGGCTCCGTCGGAACCTATCATACCAATAATCCACAACGAAAGATCCTTGGCGTACACTCCGGGTTTCAATTTGCCTTTGAGTTCAACCTTAATGGATTCGGGTACGAGAAACCATGTTTCGCCTTTCATATACAGTCCGGCAGCTTCGGTGCGGTCGATACCGGCAGCCAGGGAGTTAAAGGCACCTGCTGTACAGGTGTGGCTGTCGCTGCCCACAATAATCATCCCGGGTTCGGCGTAGTTGGCTACCAACTGATGGCAGATTCCGTCGCCCACATCGTGGAACTTTTTAATGCCCTGCTCTTTCGCAAAGTTGCGGATGTTCTGGTACGAAGTGGCTAACTTGGCACTGGTGGGCGGTGCATTGTGGTCGAGCACCACAAGAATCTGGTCGGGATCGAAGAGTTTGGTTCCGCCCATTTTGTTGAAAGTTTGCTTGATACTCTCGGTGTTATCGTGGGTAAGCACGATGTGGGGCTTGCGAAATACGATGGCTCCGCAATTGGCCTCCAGCACTTTTTCGACGAATGTTTTTCCTGCCATGTTTCTATTTTTTTAATTGGTTATACATAATTAATCGGATGCTAATATACTGCGTCGCACACAATTTTTTTGTTTTATGCAGCATGAAAAAACATTTTGTGTAACACCCGACCACATCTTTGCAGGCTTTCGTTACCTTTGCAAAAAGAAAACCGCGGTGCAAGGATTAAAGAAATATTTTTCGCTGGTAAAATTCAGTCACACGGTATTTGCCTTGCCATTTGCCCTGACAGGGATGGTTGCGGCTACTTATTATTACAGCTATGAACTCGATTGGTTCAGCGTGTTGCTGATTGTTCTCTGCATGGTTTTTGCCCGCAATGCAGCCATGGGTTTCAACCGCTATGCCGACCGCCTTATTGATGCGCAAAACCCGCGAACACAACAGCGTGAGATACCATCGGGAATTATTAAACCCCGTCAAGCACTGTGGTTTGTAATTATCAATGCTGTTCTGTTTGTTGCGGCTACATGGTGGCTTAACCTGCTGTGTTTTGTTTTGTCGTTTCCGGCGCTGGCTCTGATTCTCGGATACAGCTACACCAAACGGTTCACAGCCTTGTCGCATCTGGTACTCGGGCTTTCGCTGGCCGTGGCACCCACAGGGGCATTTCTTGCGGTGTCGGGAGCGTTTCGCAGCCTGCCGTTCTTTCTTTCGGGTATTGTGTTACTGTGGACTGCCGGCTTCGACATTATATATGCGTTGCAGGATAAGGATTTCGACAAGAAAAAGGGTTTGTTTTCGATACCGGCAAGGCTGGGAATTAAACGCGCTTTATGGTTGTCGGAGGGGTTTCATTTGGTAGTAGCTGCACTGACAATTGGCATGGGCATTATCTATCGTCTGGGTATTATATACTATATTGGCGCTGCTATTTTTATCGCCATGCTGATTTGGCAGCATATTCTGGTTAACCGTAAATCGCAGCGCAGTATCGGCTTTGCATTCGGAATTACCAACGGAATGGCGTCGTTGCTTTACGGAATGTGCAGCATTGCCGACATGGTGTGGCTGTCAGGAAATTACACCGTATAATACCAGGGCATATAAGTAAAACCGTGCAATTCGGAACACACCGAGATACAGCAGGCGCGAAAACGGGTACTTAAGCAAACCGGCTGCCAGACAGGTGGTGGCATAAGGCAAGGGAAACAGGGCTGCAAACACAATGACAATCCCACCCCACTTCCTGATTTTCTTCATGTGGCTGTCGTACTTTCGTTCGAGATAGCCCTTGAAGCGTTTGATCAGCCGCAGCCTTCGCCCGATGGCATACGCTGACAATCCCCCTAAATACGAAATCAGCGCAAGCAAACCAACCATCATATATGGTATTTCGAATCCCTGCACCCAAAGGATAAAAAAATCGGGAGGTATAAGCCCAAACAGGGTTTCGGAAATGTAAAAAATGACAAAAACAATGTCGGTGGGATAATTATCTACAATAAAATCTGCGAGCGTTTCCAGATCAAAAAAGTAGTTGGCCACCAATACCAGCGCAACGAATGCTCCCAGTATCAACAGCATTTTCTTGTAGTTTTCGCGGAAAAAAGTGTAGAGCCCCTGACGTTTATTGTAACGGTGATATATGCCTAAGCGCTGGGACAGGCTTTTCTTCTTGCGGCTTCCGTTTGTTCCGTTGTTTTTCATGTGTTGCAAATTTATAAAAACAATCGAATCATTAAGGGCACATTTATTGAATTAAATTTATTTGATAAACTGCAAAATTATATCTTTGTTCAACCGTTATCATGATTATGCGCAGATGGGTTTTACATAGTGTACTGATTGGTTTTGCCCTGATGATTTCGATGGTGGCAAAAGCGCAATATGTTGATTCATACTGTAACGAAATTGACTCGAAGAAAGCAGTAAAATACTTTGATACAGGCATAAAACTACTGAACAGTGGCAAGCAGGACGAAGCCATTGCCAATTTTCAGAAGGCGATTGAAGAAGACGACAGTTTTACGGAAGCCTGGCTGGTGTTGTCGGAGATTTATAATTACCGTTATACGCAATCGCGGGATACGAAAACCGAGAAGATGAACTACAGCCTCTACAAGGCCTGTCTGCTGAAAGTAGCCGAAACCTGTCCGCAATACGACAACTACTCGGTGAATTATTTGCTGGGAATTATTTATTTCGATGAAAATAATTACAAAAATGCGCAGAAGTACCTCAACATATTTGTATCGAAGGGTGACCGAAAGTCGGAGAATTTCGAAAATGCCAAGGCGAAACTGACATTTCTGAACAACTATTTCAATTTACTGAGTAATCCTGTGCCATTTCAACCGGTTCCGGTTGAGGGGGTGTGCACAAAAAACGATGAATATCTGCCGCTGATATCGCCCGACGGAAGTATTGCTTTTTATACTCAGGCTTATATGGGGAAAAACCTGACCTCGATTTATGGTGACGAATTTGTTGAAGAGTTTACGGCGGCCAACCGTGTACATAACGATAACGGTACGGAAATTTACGAGAACGCATCGGCATTGACGAACCCTTTTAATCGTGGTAAAAATCAGGGAGCTGCCAGTATTTCGATTGATAATAATACCTTGTATGTTACCATTTGTGAGTTTGTGAGCCGCGATTATGACAACTGCGATATTTATGTTTCGCAACGTCAGGGGAGCGATTGGTCGGAACTGAAAAGCCTCGGCCCGAATATCAACGGGTTTCGTTCGTGGGAAAGTCAGCCTTCGATTAGTGCGGACGGAAATACATTGTATTTTGCCAGCATGCGTCCCGGAAATGTGGGCTGGGATGAGAATAAACCCACCAGCGATATTTACTACAGTAAGAAAGATGAAACCGGTGCATGGGGAAAGGCTGTTAATCTGGGCCCGGTAATCAATACATCACGCAACGAAAAATCGCCGTTTATGCATTCCGACAGTCAGACATTGTATTTTTCGTCGGATGGACATCCGGGTGTGGGTGGGTTCGATATTTTTTACAGTAAATTCCGCGATGACAAATGGACGCAGCCTCAGAATATTGGTTATCCGATTAATACTACCGACGACGATGTGGGTTTTATTGTGAGTACTGATGGCAAAAAGGCCTATTTCTCTTCGAATAAGTTTGATGGCAAGGGGGGTTGGGACATTTATTCGATGGAACTTTATGAAGCGGCACGTCCCGAAAAGGTAATGTTTGTAAAAGGACAGCTGATTGACGAAACCGGACAGGCACTGACCAATGCGAGTGTGGAAGTGAAGAACCTGCAGACTAAGGAGGTAACCACAGGTATGGTTGATTCGTTAACCGGGAAGTATGCTGTGGCCGTAACCATCACCGAAGAGAAGAAGGATGATAATTTTTTGCTGGTGGTGAAGAAGGAAGATTACAGTTTTACGTCATTTTATATTGAGAATGCGGTTGAGGTTGAAGATATTTTTGAGGAGATTATGGTGGTTGATTTTGAGGTTAAACCCATTGAACCCGGACAGGCAGTTAAGATTAACGATATTAATTTTTCATTTGCCTCGGCACAACTTAGTCCGGAAAGCCTGCTGGTTCTCGACAACTTCTCGGACTTTCTGCTGGAAAACAAAACGATTAGATTCGAAATACGCGGGCATACCGACGATGTGGGCGAAAATATTACCAATGAGCGTTTATCGAACGAGCGTGCCAAATCGGTGTATCAGTATCTGCTTACGAAGGGTATTCCTGCATCGCGTATGAGCTATAAAGGCTATGGCGAATCGAGTCCTCTGGTTCCGAATATTAATGAGGCGAACCGCGCCATGAACCGGAGAACGGAGTTTTATATCATTTCGAAATAGGGAAAAGAAAATCCGTAGTTTACTTCTCGTTTATTTTCCAATGGCCGGTTTTGTCGCTACCAATTCGTTCAATTTTACCAGCCTCTTTAAGCTTTAATTTTTCTCTTAACAGTACTCAAACTTATCGATAGATTTTTCCCGATTTCGGATGCTGTGATTTTGTTGTTTTATTTAATCAAACAAAATACAGGTTCATTTACAGTGTCATTTTCAGCATTTACAGTGTCAGGGTATTGGATATGCATTTCGCGATTTATCAGCGAATGACATTCGCCAAGAAGATTTGAGACTGTTATCCTTTTCGTGATATTCGCAATACTCTTGGATATTTTCATATGTTGTAGAATGTATTACCTCGGCCCCATAAATCGATCTCCATTGAAATGAATCATATGGTCAGGCGTATCAGCCAACCATACCTCGGTTTCCCAGGCAATATTATTGGAGTGTTTTTTAAATTCGGTGAAATCAGGAAATGCTGTTACATATATTTTACCTGCATTACAACTTTTCAGAAATTCTTCCAGTTCAACAATTCGTTTCGGAGAAACCGGACCATGCGAAGTAACAGCTTCAATAAGGAATAGCCAGTTTTTCTTTTCGTCATAAATCACAACGTCCGGCAATTTACTATGCTGATCAATCGGAATACCTAATTTTTTTAACTTCGTTTCATCTACGAACAAATCTTTTTTAGCAGTGTCGCCTAAATAAAGTATCGAACCACCATTAGCAAACCTTGCAGCAAAATTATGCACGATGGCAGCCTGAACTTCATTGTGCTTTCCTGACGAAAGTTTAATCGTTTTGCCATTGCTTAATTTTACCGGAATCAAATTTTGTTTTCTTTCTTTTTTATAACGTTTCGCTAATTCCCCTGCTTCCGATTTGAATTTTTCAACTGCTTTCTTCCACTCTTTTGTTCCAAATTTTTTAATAGCTTCTAATGCTTCAGTGGTAATTGCATAATGAGCATTCGGACTATTTACTGGCAGTTTCGGGTTGTCTGGATTGTAGTCCGCAATGCGTGCCTGAACGAATTGGTGTAAAACTTGCCTGCGAAATGTTTCTCTTGTATTCGGTGCGTATTCTTTTTTATGCACATCAAGAACGAAAGCCATAATGCCTTTTGTAACTTTTAAACTTTTACAAGTGGCTTTACTCCAACTATCACGAGGCTTAATTCCGCAAAGTGCCAATAACGTATATGCCGATATTTCATTTTGCTGCGCTGTTGGCAACCCTAATTCTTTAAGTATTTTTTTTGCTTCGTCAATTTTGCTCATATCATTACTGGTGTAAATTCAAATTGTTCACTTACTATTTTATTGGCGGTATCTACCGAAAAATCATTGGAAAGAATAATAATATTACCGATTTCTTTAATAGTTTCAAGTGGTGGAAGCGGTATTTCTCTGAGTTCGGTTGCGCTCACATTTACATTTCCGTTAAAAATCCTGAAATACGAATCGAATAAACTGCTGTTCAGTAATGCACAAAGCCCGACTACTTCATTTCGTTCTAAATGTCCTTTTGGACGATAGATGTAATTAACTTTGTTTTCTACACCGATATATTCTGCTTCAATGAAATTGCAGAAGTATGGAGCTGCAACCAATCTTGTTTTGTCATCCTTAGCACTGAAGCGTCTCAATAGAACATAGTTTTTATTAGAAATAAGAATAGATTTTGATTCGTCCTGAATTCTTACATATTGTCCTTTATCGGGCTTTGGCATCGGCCATTCCAAGACCATTTGTTTTACATTGTGAAGCCAAAAGAGTGGAGCTAAAAATACTGTTCCGTTTTGATATGAATCGTGTATATGCTCTTTTGACCTAAATGCAACCACAGGGCCGGTCGAAATTTGAATATTGTATTTATTCAAGTTTCCATTCCAATTTTTAAAAGCATTCAAAATTGCTTCATCTGAATCACTGGTAGGTAGATATAGTATTTTTTCATTTGAATTCAAGTCAATCAATTCTTTTTGTACAAAAGACTTGACAATTGTAGAACCAATATCTTTTAATCCGTGTGAAGAATAAATATTTACCTTGTGTTTCGGATTTGTTTTTTCTTTTCGTGTTCCTTTTAGGATAACGGTTTCCTGTAATACCTTATCCCTGTTGAATGTATCTTTTCGGGAAACAAACAAGTGCACCTTGTCAATTTCAATTATTTTAAAAAAATACTCACGGAATAATTTGAAGTAACTCCCAGAAGCGTAGCTTCGCGGAGTTATAAATATTAGTTGTCCATTTTCTTTTAGTAACCTCGCGGAAATAGCCATAAAAATGGCGTAAATGTTCGGATGTCCGTTAACAACTGCTTTTGCAGCAATCGCTCGTTTGTCGTCAATTGGTAGTTTGAAGTAGGGAGGATTAGAAATAATAATATCAAACGGATTAATTGTCTGTGAAAACAAGTTGCCATTATCAGTTAGACATTCTGCGTTCTCGAGAATGAAATCATTTGTATGAATAGAGATTTTTAGTTCGATATTTTTCTCCTGTAACCAACTTCTTAAATATTCTAATGACTCTTTTGTGTAAGGAATTAACGCTTTATCAGTTTCATATACTGTCAAATCAATCTCCGTCAACTTTTCGTTATTCTCAACTAATGATTCTATTAAAGCACACGTTAGAATAGCCGTTCCGCAGCCTGGGTCAAGTATTCTGAGAAAACTTTCACCAGATTCTGCGAATATTCCCATCAGCCTGGCTATTTCAACAGGAGTGAAAAATTGTCCATTTGTTTTTTTATGTTCCTGATTTACCGAATTGGCATAATTCAGCCCAAGCCGGTCAGCGTAATGGCTCGGCAACTCACCAGCAATTTTTTCGATGAGTTTTTTACCTGCCATTTTTCTTATTAGTTATATAGTTTATTTTCTTCTCAGCTACTTGCATCGCCTTTAAAGCCACTTCTTCGTCTTGCAATTCGTAAACGAGTTTGTCACTAATGAACGCAATCAAAAATTCATTCAGGTCAACTTTATAAAATTTAGCCAAACGAATAACCTGTTCTTTTGTTGGCATTCGTTCACCACGTTCAATTTTGCTTAAAAGAGCCTGATCAATTTCTATTTCCGCAGCAACCTGTCGGAGTAATAGTCCGTTTTGCTCTCTGAGTTCTCTGATTATTTCCGCAATATTTTTCAACTTGAAACGATTTGACTTGACATTTAATGTCCAAAAGTAACAAATTGAGTATTACAGTCAAAGAATAATTATTAACAATGTCATTCATTGGCGGGTGGGCGATTTTTTTTGGCATATGTTTTTGATTGTGGGGTGGGGTTTAGCTCTTTTGCAGGGGAATTTGTTCCGACTGTATTGCAAATCCTATCGGGCTAAAGGAATTCGTTTACATCCGGATCCTCTGCGAGTGACGCGTATGGAGGGTTGAAAGCAGCGGGGTCCTCAGCAATTGACTTAATTGAGAGCCCGTGGCTTAATCCCGGTAAAAATGGAGGCAGGGATCCTCGCCGCGATACCATTTTCGGGGGGTAAAGTAGATGTATGGATTTCGATAGACAAAGGAGTAATCCCGTTTACGGCCATCGGTAGGCATCCAATAAATCAACTCGCCCTGAAGCGCCGACTGCATTTGTTCGCGGCTGAAATGTATTGAATCGGAAATTGTATGGGGAAAGTTTAATTCGTAGTGGGTTCCATAATCATAGTCTTTTTCACGCACTAGGTGCCAGGTACCGGCCAGTTCGGGATAATTGATTCCGTAGTATTTCATGATGTTCAACACACTGTCGTTGAAGTTGGTTCTCAGATATTGCTCTTTGAAGTAGCCGGGTTCGGATTTCAGCGGGCGGTAGAACACCAGGGTGTCGTTGACCAGTTCGGCCGGATAAGCTTCCTTGTAATCGCCTGTGCTGAGGTGCACATAGCCTGTATCGAGGGAATAGCGAAGCGGCGGAAATGCCTGTATCGGATAGTTGACCCGGTACATGGAGTCGGCTTCAAAAACCAGATCGTAACCGGTGTATGAATCCCAGGGGCTGTCTTCGCTGACCCTGTTCTGCGGATCGGGTTCGGGAGCCTGCAGGTTTAAGAATGGTACATGATCGACTATTTGGGTATCGTGGAGTTTCCAGTGACCGTTCAGGTCGGGTTTGGTCCATTCCGGTTCCTTGTTGTTGCCATCGGGTTGGGCGCAGCAGAGCGAGCAGAAGATTATCAGGGAATACAGGGTCATTTTCATGCTTATTTGGGTAATGTGTGGATAAAAAACCATTGCAGGCCTGATTACTTAAGGTGTTCGCTTGCATCCGAGTCCTCTGCGAGTGACTCGGATGGAGAGGTAAAAAGACTGTTACTTTATTACCGGTATTCATTGTTTACAAACGAAAGAAATTGCATAAGCGGTTTGGTTTTGTGCGTAAATTTATAGATTTGTTTTTGAAATTTTCCGAAAATGGAAGTTTTTTTTTCAAGGTGCTGGCCTATTGAACATGGGATGGAAATGTCCCTGTGAATTCGTCTCTTCGGAATCATCATCGGGTGACCCGTTTGGAAAAGAAAACAACACAATGGGGAAGGGTAATTGCGCTATTTTGTAACCGAAGCACTGCCGGCTGCCGGGTGAACCACTTCGATTGGTTTTGCCTTGCCCGACACCTTATTCTCTTTGAGTGCGGGAATAAACATCGAAACAATAATGAAAATACCGAACAGAAATACCAGGATACCGGCAAGTTTGTTGATGAGCAGCAGCCTGCGCATTTTAAACTGATTGCGGAACACGCTTACGAGCAGTGTGAGGGTAAACCACCACAGGCAGCCTCCGGCAAACACCCCGCTGATGAGCAGGATTACCGAAACGTAATGGATCTCCTGCCCTATCAGACCCAGACCGGCAAAAACAGCCATAAACACAAACAAGCCGACCGGGTTCGATATGGTGAGGGCAAACGATGATAAAAAATCGCCCCAGAGTCCTTTGTTTTTCTGCTTCAACTGTTTGCGCATGACCTTGGCCGGGTTGGTTACAAACAACTTCACACCAAGAAACAGCAGGAACAAGCCACCCACAATTTTAAAGACATTCTGGTATTCGATGATAAAATCGATGATGATCGAAACCCCGAAGCCGGCCAGAATCGCATAAAATGCATCGGCTGCTGCAGCCCCGCTCCCACTCACGAAGCCTGCAAACCGGCCTTTATTCAGGGTGCGCTGAATGGTTAGAATGCCAATAGGCCCCAGCGGTATCGACGCCGATAGTCCTACCAATATTCCTTTCCATACAAAATCTGCCAGCATAGTGTTTCGCTTTGTTGCAAAATAAATATTTTTTCGCTTTATTGTCAATAAAATTAATCATTAAGGCTGAATGTGCGAAATGCTGAACAAAATTACACCCGGCGAGGAACCCGGTAGTCTGAAAGAATTTCTCGACGCAAAAGCCGACGATTACAACAATGCCTGGTTTGTTGCCAACGACCCGGTAAGTATTCCGCACCGTTTCAGCCGTAACGACGACATCGAAATATCGGCACTGATTACTGCCCTGATATCGTGGGGAAACCGAAAGGCGATTATTAAGGCAGCTTCGGGCATTATGGAACGCCTCGACCATGCTCCCGCCGATTTTGTGATGAACCACCAACCCGGCGACTTATCGGTTTTCGACGATTTCAGATACCGGACTTTTTGCAGCAGCGATTTGTGCAACCTGATAGCCGGATTACAGCATATTCTTAAAACCTATGGCAGTCTTGAAGCGGGCTTTGCCGGTGCCGGTAACACGCGTGATGCCTTAATACAATTCAGGCAAGTGTTGTTTGAAGCACCCCACCTGCCCCGTTTCGAAAAACACATCAGTAATGTCTCGAAAGGCTCGGCGGCCAAACGGCTGAATATGTTTCTGCGCTGGATGGTACGCAGCGACCGGCGCGGGGTTGATTTCGGTATCTGGAAGTGCATCACCCCGGCCATGCTGATGCTGCCCCTCGACCTGCACAGCGGGCGGGTTGCCCGTAGTCTGGGGCTGCTCTCACGAAATGCCAACGACTGGAAAGCCGTTGAAGAACTTACTACCGTTCTGCGCAAGCTCGACAGCAAGGACCCCGCACGTTACGATTATGCTTTGTTCGGGTTGGGTATTTACGAAAATTTCTGAAGAATTGGTTATAAAGAGATCTGCCATCAGGTAATTGAATCGGGGATTTTATTAACAAAACGTCAAAATAGATTTCAACATCATTTTTATTTTGCACAAAATTCATTATTCTTGTGAAAGATAAAATATGGTCCGTGCCATTCACGGGGAGGAAACGAAAATCCTTAAGAGTAGTAAAAAATTAAAATTATTGACTATGAAAAAAACATTGATGTTGATTCTGACCGGAGCATTCGGTTTCTGTTTACTGCTAAGTTGTGGCGGTAAAGGCGACACAAAAGAATCGGAATGGGTGATGAATGCAAAGCTCGATTCGCTGATAACCAACATGGCCGCCTGCGAGCAGCAAAACTCCAATTGTCCGGCCTATCTGAAGGCTGAAGAAGGAATTAAAGCCATGGCTAAGGACACTTCGTTCAAAAACCTGGTTGAAGAGCTTTTCAATGGAATTAAATATTCCAGTAGCGGAGCACGTAGTGCAGCCTGCGCGCATGCGCTGACTTTTTGGGTGTATGATTATGAAATATACAAGAAACCCGAATACGGACGTATCGTTCTCGACGCACTGAAAAAAGAAAAATTTGACGAAAAGTTGTATTACGGATCAACACTTGGTCAGTTGCTTTCGGGATGGCTTGCCACCGACGACGAAGGCCTGCTGAAAGATTTGCATGCTGCCGTTGCTGACAAAAACGTTGAAATGCGTGGTCGTCGTGAGCTGATCCGCCTGTCGGGCGAAATGAGTTTTGCCAAAGCCGGTTATGTTGATCTGCTGATAGGTATTGCCAACGATGCCACCGAAGAACTCGACATCAGGCTTGCCGTATTGGGCGTACTCTGGAGGGTTACAGACCCCGCCCATATCGAAAAGGTTGAAGCCATGTATATGACTTACCTCAACAGCGAAGACAGAGATTTGTGCTGTGCTGCGATGGTTGGAATCAGCTATATGCGTTCGGTAGCCCATTACACCGAAGTACTTGCCAAAATCGAAGAATTGGGTGCCAACGAAGACTACATTTCTTCATGCAGCGTGTCGCTCAGCAATTACATCGGCTGGGAGCCCAAAGAAGGCATCGATACCAAAAAAGCATTAAATATGGCGGTTAAGTTTGCCAACGATAAAACCATCAGGCCCTTCTACCGTAGTTATTATCTTTCTCCTATCGAGTATTACGGCGGACCCGAGGCCATAACAATCCTAACCAAACTTGGTAATGACAAAGAAAAAGACATTGCAGAGCCGGCCAAAAAAGCGGTAGAACGTCTCAAGAAGAAATAAAGATTTTTATTTGTTTTCCTAAAAGCCTGAACTGCCAAGCCTTTTCAGGCTTTTTTGTTTTCTTTGCCAGGCTTAGAAAATTTCGGTGAATAAACCTTATTTTGCAGCATGAAATTCTCACAGATTTTACGGCAATATCCTCGTACCTTCTGGGTGTCGAACACCCTGGAACTCTTCGAACGATGGGCATGGTACGGCATGTTCATGGTTCTGGCGCTATACTTAACCGGCAGCACCGATACGGGCGCGCTGGGGTTCAGTCAGGAACAAAAGGGATTGATGATGGGCACTGTGGTTGCCATTCTGTATGTACTGCCCATCATAACCGGCGCTATAGCCGATAAATACGGATATAAGAAGGTGCTCGCAGTAGCCTTTATTATTCTCGCCTCGGGTTATGTTTTTATGTCTTCGTTCAACGGCTACCGGCTTGTTTTTGTAAGTTTCATCTATCTGGCTGTAGGTGCGGCGCTGTTTAAGCCGGTAATATCGGCATGCATTGCAAAAACCACTACCCCATCTACCTCCTCAATAGGCTTCGGCATTTTTTATATGATGGTAAACATCGGTGCTTTTGTCGGGCCAATTTTTGCTTCAAAGCTGAGGGCTATCAACTGGCAGTGGGTTTTTATCATGTCGGCTACGGTGATTTTGCTGAATCTTTTGCTGCTCATTATCTTCTTTAAAGAACCTGAACGGAAGCGCAACACCGACCCCTTGATCAAATCGCTGGGCACTATATTCCGCAATATCGGCAGTACCCTTACTGATTTGCGTTTTGTGGCTTTTCTGATTATTGTAATAGGCTTCTGGACCATGTACAATCAGTTGTTTTACACCCTGCCGGTGTTTATTGAACAATGGATGGACACTTCGACAGTGTATCAGGCCATACACAATATTAGTCCCTGGCTGGCCGAAAAAATCGGAACACAAAACGGCAACATTGCACCCGAAATGCTCACCAATATCGATGCCCTTTATATCGTATTGTTGCAGGTATTTGTATCGTTTGCCGTGATGAAACTCAAACCCCTGCATGCCATGATTTCGGGATTTCTGGTGAGTAGCATCGGTGTCGGGCTGATGTTTATGTTCAACAATCCCATGTTTCTGTTCTTTAGTATCCTCATTTTCGGATTGGGCGAAATGTCGGGGTCACCCAAAATTTCGGAATATGTCGGCCGCATTGCTCCCCGCGAAAAAGTAGCCTTATACATGGGTTGCAGTTTTTTGCCTATGGCCGGAGGTAATTTCTTTGCCGGTTTGCTTTCCGGTTCGGTATATCAGAATATGTCGGATAAAATCACACTGCTTCAACGCGAAGTTCATGTGCGCTCGCTCGACATTCCCCAAATCAGCGATACATTTACTCAAAACGATTATATTGCCGCAGCCTGCCGGCAGATGCACATGACTCCTTCCGAACTCACCCAGTATTTATGGAACACCTATCACCCGGGTAATATCTGGATGGTTTTTAGTGCGATAGGTATTGCAACCGTCATATTATTGATTTTATACGACCGGCTGATTATCAGGAATCCAAAAATTGATTAGCCGATTCTAAAACTCATTTTGCAATACGCTAAACAACAAAAATTGTTTATTTCTATTTCATTTTTTTAAGTGGATTGTTTTTGCAATAGATTTTTGGTAACTTTGGAAGGAATTAGACATCGTAATGAGAACATTGTGTAAGCATGATAATAAAAGATTAGCAATTAATGATTCTCGTCAATCAAATCAATCTGATATCAAAATATTTACAATTTATTTCATTTAATTTTCCTGCTATGAAAAAAGCTATCCTTTCGTTGCTCCTGTGTTGCGTACTGGGTTTTATGTACCAGCCTGCTTTTTCGGTTCCGGCAAAACCGGGTATCATCGAATTTATTCAGCCCGATGGTTCCACCCTTCTGATTTATCTGCATGGTGATGAAATCGTAAAATGGGCCGAAACCCTTGACGGCTATACGCTGATGTTCAACAGCGAAGGCTACTATGAATACGCTGTACGCAACGGAATTGGCGACATGGTGCCATCGGGTATTGTGGCCCGAAACATCGAATCGAGAAACAGTCAGGCACAGGCTATGCTGGCGAGCACCCCCAAGGGCTTGTTCTACAGCAACGAGCAGATGTCGTACCTGAGTCAGATCAGGAGTATGTATGAGGCCGAAGCAAAAAGCACCATGGCGTTTCCGACGACTGGTAACAGGCGATTACTGTGCATCCTGATTGCTTATACCGACAAGGCATTCACCCGTACACAGGCAGAATTTCATGCTTTGTTCAATCAGGTTAACTACACAGTGGGCGGTGCAACAGGTAGCGTTAAGGATTATTACCTGCAGAACTCCTACAATCAGTTTAACCTTACGGTTGATGTTGCCGGGCCCTACACAGCATCGAACACACTGAATTACTATGGAGCCAACGATGCCAATGATAATGACCTTCGTCCTCGTGAACTGGTTACTGAAGCGGTAAACCTAGCCGATGCCGACACAGTTAATTTTGCACTCTACGACAACGACAGCAACGGCAGTGTTGATGGTATTTATGTAATCTATGCAGGCTATGGCGAAGATGCCGGTGCTGCTGCCAATACCATCTGGGCACACGCCTGGTCAATTCCGACCGTATATAAAGATGGAAAAAGTGTTTCGAAATATTCATGTTCTGCCGAACTTCGGGGAACTACGGGCACAAACATTACCCGTATTGGCGTAATCTGCCATGAATTTGGACATACGCTGGGTGCCCCCGACTTCTACGATACAAATTATGATGAGGACGGCCAATATGACGGTACTGGTGAATGGGATATGATGGCCGGTGGATCATGGAATAATGGCGGTGCAACGCCGGCGCACCATAATCCATATACTAAGATTTATATCTATGGATGGGCAAATGCCATTACCCTGATGGCATCGCAAAATGTAGCCATGCTCAACTCAGCCCAAAATGCCACCAGTTTTTACCGTTACGACACACCCACTACCGGGGAATATTTCCTACTTGAGAACCGTCAGCGGGTCGGTTTTGACACAGCCTGTCCGGGCCATGGTATGATTATTTACCATGTTGACGGAAATTATATTTCGTCGCACAACAGCGCCAACGACATTAATGCAACGAGCCATCAGGGATTGTTTCCTATGGCGGCCAATTCCAGTACAGCCAACGGAATCATGACCGGCTCGGGTGCCGTGAGCACTTCGGGATGTCCATGGCCCGGAACCTCCAGTAAAACCAGCTTTACCGATGCCACCACGCCCAATTCAAAATCGTGGGCAGCAGCGAATACGGCTAAGCCAATTTCTTCGATTACTGAGAACGGAAACATTGTGCAGTTTTGTTTTATCAGTTGTCCTGCCCCATGCACCGCACCCACAACCCAGGCCAGTGGATTTTCGGCAACAAATATCGGAGATAATCAGATGCAACTCAACTGGACCCGTGGCAATGGTACCGGGGGTGTAATCGTTCTTGCACGTCAAGGTTCATCGGTAGATGCCAATCCGGTTAACGGGGTAAATTATACGTTTAATGCCAACTATGGTTCCGGCATGGAAGTAGGCACAGGGAACTATGTTGTTTACAAAGGCGCTGCCAGCAACGCCGTTATAACCGGTCTAACTCCAGGCACATTATATCATTTTGCCGTGTACGAATATGCAACTACAACCTATTGTCATACCTTACCCGGTCTGGTTGGCAATGCCACAACCACGGGAATTGTTCCCAGTTTTTGCGATACCCTGTCGCAATTCTGTTGCACCCCCAGTTTATACACAGTTACCAGTTCAGGTGTATACGCCGGCTATTTAAGCGGCACCAATGGCTATGGGTTCGAAGGCTTTGCCGAATATTTCGCCGAACACGAACCCTTCAATCAGGTTTGGGGTATGCGGGTATATCTCGGCGAAGTAACCACAACCACCGGTACTGCCAACGTTACCTTTGCATTGTGGGATAACGAAAATGGTGTTCCTACCAATATTCTGGCAAGCAAAGTAGTAACAATGGCCAACGTAAAAACCGCATTCGACAATTTGGGATACATCGATATTAATTTCGATGATATCATCAATGCACCTGCAAATGGCTTCTATCTGGGTTTACTCGAACCCGGTAATGCTGCGGCAGGCGACACCATTGCCATTGTTACCAATGCCGAAGACGAAGGTTTGAATTCGGGTTATACCATTTATGGAAGTTGGTCACCTTACCTCGATTTATTTGGCAACAGTTTTCAGCATGCCATTTATGCATTTACCTGTTTCGATAACAGTCTGCCGCCGATAGCAGGATTCGTTGGTTCACCCCGGCGTGTTGCTCTGGGCTCAACAGTACAGTTTACCGATGCCTCGGCAGGAACAGACCCCACATCATGGGAGTGGTCATTCGAAGGCGGAACTCCGGCAACTTCGACCGAGGCCAATCAGGTAGTTACCTATAACTCGCTGGGGTTCTTCGATGCCTCGCTTACGGTAAGCAATGCAAACGGATCGAACAGTGTTACAAGAACAGATTACATCGAAGTATTCGACCCCAATGGTACTACCGCATTTTCGCTCGATTTCGAAGCGTGCTCCGATTTCCAGGTGGATCAGTTCAGTCCTTGGACAACCCTGGATGTTGACGGTAAAGTCACCTATGGTTCAACAAATTTTGACTATCCCAACGAAGGCTATACAGGATCTTTCATAGCATTCAATTCGGCCAACACCACTCCGGCAGCCACCGGCTGGGAAGCCCATGGAGGCAATCTGTGTGGCATATGCATGGCAGCAACCACACCACCCAACAACGACTGGCTGATGTCGACTCAAATTGAACTGGGTGAGAATTCTTCATTTTCTTTCTGGGCTAAATCAATCACAGCTACCTATGGTTTAGAAAGGTTTATTGTGTATGTTTCAACAACTGGCAATGCAACGGCTAATTTTGTTAAAATTTCGGCAGGAACATATCTGGAGGCTCCCACCACCTGGACACAGTATACTTATGATCTTTCGGCCTATGATAATATGTCGGTGTATGTTGCCATACGCTGCGTTTCGAACGATGCTTATGCCTTTATGCTTGATGACATCGAAATTTACAGTGAATATGTAGCCCCGGTCTGCGACTTTACAGCCGATAACACAACGGTGGTAGAAGGTTCCACTGTAAACTTCACCGATTTATCGACACAAATGCCAACCGTATGGCAGTGGTCATTCCCCGGAGGGACACCCTCAAGCAGCACAGTTCAAAATCCGGCGATTGTTTACAGTACTCCCGGCACCTATAACGTAAGTCTTACAGTCACCAATTCAGCCGGAACCGACAGCGAAGTGAAAACAGGGTATATTACGGTTACTCCCACACCCACCGTAATTGTGCTGTGGAATTTCCCCAATACAACTGACAACAATATTGCAGACGCAGGAATTACCAACAATCTCACCAAAACCATTGTACCATTTGGCGGAGTTAACGACGTACTATACACTGCTGCCGGTGTTAGCACACGCTCAATTGATGGAGAAACATGGGATACTGGCAATGGAACCAAAGGCTGGTCAGTAAATTTCACCACATTGGGTTATGGAACACTGAAGCTTTCGTTTGCGCAAATGTCGAATCATGCCAACTCACCCCGTGATTTCAAAGTTCAATACAGCCTGAACGGAACTTCATGGACTGATCTGGGTGTTAATATTACACTCGTCGAAGATGTTTGGTTTGTTCGAAACGACATTGCCTTACCCGCAGCCTGCGAAAACAAAGCCAACGTATATCTGCGCTGGATAATGACCAGTAATACCGGATGCGGTGGGTCAACGGTAAATAGTACTAATACAACGCGCCGCAACGCAATGGACGATATCAAAGTTACCGGATTACCAATAGCAACACCTCCAGTGGCCGATTTCATTGCTAGTTCAACACAAATCTGCGCAGGACAATCGGTAACTTTCTCCGATTTATCGACCAATACACCCACTTCATGGGCATGGACTTTTGCCGGAGGGAGCCCCGCTACAAGCAATCTTCAAAGCCCGACTGTGAGTTACGCAACTGCAGGAACCTATCAGGTAAGCCTTACTGCAACCAACGGCTCAGGTTCCGACACCGAAACCAAGGTCGGATATATTACTGTAAACGCTAACCCAACAGTTTCGGCCTCGAATACCGGTCCGTATTGTGTTGGAAATACCATCAGCCTGAATGCTACCGGCTCGGGTGGAACTTCGTATTCATGGACAGGGCCAGCCAGTTTCAGTTCAACTGCCGAAGACCCCACACGCACCAATGCACTTACAACCCATACTGGTAATTATAATGTTGTTTTAACAAATACCGTAACCGGTTGCACGGCAACAGCAAGTACCTCGGTAACTGTAAACAGCAATCCTACCATCAGTGCATCGAACACCGGTCCATATTGTGCCGGACAAACCATTTCGCTGAATGCCACAGGGTCGGCAGGAAACACATTTGCATGGTCGGGTCCTAATTCATATTCCAGCACGACCGAAGACCCAAGCATCAGCAATGCACAAAGTATTAACGCAGGTACGTATACTGTGGTTTACACCAATACCACCACCAACTGTTTTGCTTCGGCCAACACCATTGTTGTTGTTAATGCCAATCCAACGGTTTCGCCCACCAACGGAGGTCCGTATTGTGCAGGACAAACCATTGCACTTACAGCCAATGGATCAGGGGGAACATCCTACGCATGGACAGGACCGAATTCATATGCAAACGCCACTGCCAATCCAAGCATTCCCAATGGACAAGCAGTAAATGCAGGCACCTATACCCTTGTACTAACCAATACAGGGACTGGGTGTACAGCAACAGGTACAACTACCGTAACGGTTAATCCCCAACCCACCATTTCGGCCTCCAATAACGGCCCGATTTGCGCCGGAGCGACACTTAACCTGTTTGCTACAGGCTCAGGTGGAACAGCTTACAGCTGGACAGGGCCGGTAAGCTTCAGCACCATCATCGAAGACCCGTCGCGTACCAATGCCCTGACAACCTATTCCGGAAACTATACCGTGGTGCTGACAAATACCACCACAGGATGTACTGCTTCGGCCACAACATCGGCAACCGTTAATGCCAACCCGACCATTTCGGCATCCAACAACGGTCCGATTTGTGCCGGTGCAACGCTGAACCTGTTTGCCGCCGGTTCAGGAGGTACAGGATATAGCTGGACAGGACCAGCCAGTTTCAATACCACAATCGAAGACCCGTCACGAACCAATGCCTTGTCAACCTACTCGGGAACCTATACCGTAGTGCTGACCAATAGCACAACAGGCTGCACGGCTTCGGCAACCACCAATGCTACGATAAACGATAACCCGACAATCTCCGCATCCAACAACGGTCCGATTTGCGCAGGATCAACACTTAACCTGTTTGCGACAGGCTCAGGAGGAACGGGTTACAGCTGGACAGGACCCGTAAGCTTCAGCACCACCATCGAAGACCCGTCGCGAACCAATGCCCTGACGACCTACTCGGGCACTTATACCGTAGTGCTTACCAATACCACCACAGGATGCACGGCTTCGGCCACCACGTCGGCTACCGTAAATGCCAATCCAACGGTTTCGGCATCGAGCAACAGCCCGGTATGCGCCGGAAACACCCTGCAACTGAATGCCACTGGTTCAGGTGGCACATCCTATTCGTGGTCAGGACCTGTAAGTTTCACTTCGACACTCGAAGATGCGACACGTACCAACGCACTAACTACATACAGTGGCACCTATGTCGTTTCCCTGACAAATACGACCACCGGATGCACCGCTTCGGCAAACACCACGGTAACGGTAAATGCCAACCCGACAATCGAACTTGGGTCAGCCATCAACAGTTGCCCGGGTACGCCTGTAGTACTTGATGCAGGCGCAGGTTATTCCTACGACTGGTCAACCGGAGCTACCACACAGACTATTTCGGTAAGTACATCAGGTAACTACTCGGTAACCATTACCGATGGAAATCTTTGTGAAGCCAGCGATAATATCAGCGTTAATTTCTACACTCCTGCCAGCCTCTCGATGTCGTCAACACCGGAATCGGGCGATGGTGCAAACGATGGTACAGCTACCGTTACGCCAACGGGAACCGGCCCGTACAACTATACATGGAGTAATGGACAGCACACAGCCAGCATAACAGGTTTAGCCGGAGGAAACTATTCGGTAACCGTTCAGGACGGACATGGATGTACTTCGAGCGCTTTGGTTAATGTGGCTACCAGCGACACCCCTCCGGTGGCAAATTTCTCGGCCAGCCCCTTAGCCATCTGTCAGGGACAATCGGTAACATTTACCGATTTGTCAACAAACGGACCTACCAGCTGGGCATGGTCATTCACCGGTGCTGTAACTCCGACTTCAAACCTTCAGAATCCGGTAATTACCTATAATACACCCGGAACCTACAGTGTTACACTCACGGTATACAACTCCGACGGTAACAATACCCTGACCATGACCAATTACATTACTGTCAATGCCAATCCGACCCTATCGGTAAGCAACACGGGACCCTACTGCGTGGGCAACACCATCAGTCTGAATGCTACGGGGTCAGGTGGAACATCCTATTCATGGACAGGGCCGGCCGGTTTCAACAGCACCAGCGAGGATGCAACACGCCCCAATGCGCTTACCACCCACGCAGGCAGCTACAGTGTAACCCTCACCAACACAACAACCACCTGCTCCACATCAGCAACAACCAACGTAACCGTAAATGCAAATCCCAGTGTTTCGGCATCCAACAACGGCCCGGTATGCGCCGGTGCAACGCTCAACCTGAATGTCACCGGTTCAGGTGGTTTAGGGTATAGCTGGACAGGACCAGGAGGTTACACTTCATCTGACGAAGACCCGATACGAACCAATGCTCTAACCAGCTATTCTGGCACCTACACCGTAGTTCTGACCAACACCTCAACAGGATGTACTGCTACGGCCACAACATCGGCAACGGTTAATGCCAATCCTACCATTTCGGCCTCAAACAACGGCCCGGTTTGTGCAGGAAGTACGCTAAACCTGTATGCAACAGGTTCAGGAGGAACGGGTTATAGTTGGACAGGACCTGCAAGCTTCAGCACCACCACCGAAGACCCGTCACGTACCAATGCGCTGACAACTTATAGTGGCACATATACCGTAGTGCTTACCAATACCACCACAGGATGCACGGCTTCGGCCACCACGTCAGCTACCGTAAATGCCAATCCAACGGTTTCGGCTTCGAACAACGGACCGGTTTGTCCGGGTGAGAACCTTCAGCTTCAGGCCAGCGGCAGTGGCGGAACCGGTTTTGCATGGACAGGCCCCGCTGGATTCACTTCGACCGATGAAGACCCTGTGATTTCTAATTTTCAGGCAGCAAATACAGGAACCTACACCGTGGTATATTCCAATTCAACAACCGGATGTTCAGCGTCAGCAACAACAAGTGCCGACATTTTCACAAATCCGGTGGTAAATCTGGGTGATGATGTAATTAGCTGTGTTAACCAAAATGTGATTCTAAATGCCGGTGCAGGCTTTGTATCTTACACATGGAACGGCACCGCCGGAGGCTCCACATTATCGGTAAGTACTCCCGGCGATTATACCGTGGTTGTTGAAGACGCTAACGGATGTACTGCCAGCGATGTTATTACCCTTTCGAATTACCCGGCTGTTACTGCCTACGTAAGCACAACTCCCGAAACCGGAAACGGAATGAATGACGGAACAGCCACGGTTACTCCAACATCAGGCACAGCGCCGTTTGATTACGTGTGGACGTCGGGTTGGACAAATCAGACAGCAACCGGCCTCGAAGGTGGGATATATTGCCTTACAGTTTACGATGCCAACGGCTGTTGGGTTGAAGCTTGCGGCACAGTAAACACCAACGATGTACCGCCGGTAGCCGCATTCTCGTCCGACATTACCGAAGGCTGTCTGCCCGTAATGGTGAATTTCACCGACGAATCGACCAACAACCCGCTTACCTGGTTGTGGAATTTCGGCGACGGTACACCCGAATCGAATCAGCAACACCCGACCCATACATTCGTTAATGCCGGTGAATTCACCGTTACGCTTACTGTACAAAACCTCGACGGAAGCGATTCCTATTCCACCACCATTTCGGTTTACGCATTTCCCGAAATCAATCTCGGTGATGATATCGAAAGCTGCACGGGTAATACCGTGGTGCTTGATGCAGGCGACAATTATGCTTCCTATCTGTGGACCGGTGGCATCGAAACACAAAGCCTCGAAGTTACCACCGATGGTAATTACTCGGTTCAGGTTGTCGATGAACACGGATGTTCCGGAGGCGACGCAATTCAAGTGCTGTTCAATCCCACACCCGAAATAAACCTTGGCGACGACCAGACACTGTGCAGCAACGAAACACTGGTACTCGATGCCGGTGATAATTTATTCAGCTACCTCTGGCAGGATGGTTCTGTCGACCAGACCTACTCCGTTACCGAAGAAGGTACCTATGCGGTTACCATCACCAACGAGTATCAGTGTACCAACTCCGATGAAATCCTTATTACGTTTACTCAGGCTCCCGATCCGGGCTTACCCGAAACCGACGAAGGCTGTGTAAACGAAGAATACACCTATACCCTTTCGGGCGCTTACGACTATGTTTTATGGTCAGACGAATCCACCGATAACACCTTTGCCCATACCTGGGACACCCCATCGGATTACGAAATCTGGGTTACCGTGGGTGTTGGCGAGTGCGAAACCACCGATTTCATGACCGTGATTGTATCTGTTTGCGATGGCATTGACAACACCGTAACGGGAATGCAGATCTCGGCCTATCCGAACCCCACCGGAAAATTCACTACAATCAGCATGACCGGATACAACGGCGATGTTCAACTGGTACTTACCGATATACAGGGAAAAGAATTGTGGGTGAACAACACTACAGCCCGCGAAGATTTCGCATGCACCATCGATTTGTCTGACTATGTTCCGGGCATGTACATTCTTCAGGTACGAACCGCCGATGAAGTAAGCAACCTTAAACTGATACGTGACAAATAGTTTGTAACTGCTATTACTTATTAATGGTGAAAGCCTCCGTGTTTTCACCATTTTTTTTGCACGCTCCTCCGGGCCGTTTGCATGAGCCTCCGAACCGTTTGCATGAACCTCCGAGCCGTTTGCATGAACCTCCGAACCGTTTGCATGAGCCTCCGAGCCGTTTGCATGCTCCTCCTAACCGTTTGCATGCTCCTCCGAACCGGTCGCCGAGCCGGTCATCATGGCGAAGTCGAGATGGAGCCGAGGTGCCCGGTGAGTACTTCAGTAATCTATCCTAACCACCCGTAAATGCAGATTGCTTCATGTTCGTTCCTCACATTCGTATTCTAAGACAAATCCAAATAAAAGTGAAAAAAAATTGTTAAAATGAGAATAGCTTTTCTCCGCACAAGCCATTGCAAGCTATTTCCCATTCTAACAAAAAATCATCAGCATGCTTGTTTATTTAAAGAATGAGAATAAAGACTCACAAATTCTGTTTGACGTGATACTACTGCAAACATTCTTGCAACAAGCTTGCAGCAGACGGCGTTCATTACGGAGTTATGATGTTTGCCCTCGTTGATTTTTCTGATGTAATATGCTCTAAGCTCAGGATCGTTTCGTACGGCAGAATTGGCTCCATTGTTCAACAGCTTTTTCATTTGCTTGTTAGCCATATTGTTTACTTTCGATTTGGTATGGATTGATATTCCAGAGTTCTTACTGAATGGTGCAATACCAGCATAGCAGTTGAATTTTCTTGCATCAGGAAAACTTTGAAAATTTGCTGTACACACAATCATGTGCGCTGCAATTACAGGACCCACACCAATCACACTGCTAATGAGCTTATAGTTTTTGTAAACTGATACGTCCATTTGGAGCAGCTGTTTTAATTCACTTTCGATATTCTGAATTGAAGATTTTACTGAATCTAATTGTCTTGTTATCTCATTTATTATCAATTGATTATTAATTACTTCACTTGCCAATTTGTAATTGTGCAAACTGTTTTTCAGTTGGGTTGAGATTTTAACGAAGTGTTCACGGCAAGCATGACAACTCT
>JAKQPY010000224.1:0-10535 GCA_029564465.1 Bacteroidota bacterium
GGTAAATGCACCCGAATAATGGGTGTTGAGCACTCCGATACAGTTGGGGCCTATCAGCGAACCACCCACCGCATTAATGGCATCCACAATCTTCTTCTCGAGTTCGGCTCCTGCATGGCTTTCTTCGCTGAACCCTGCCGATAAAATGATAAATCCGCGTGTGCCTTTTTTGGCTATCAGTGTTTCAATTGCTGGCAGACAATGTTGCGCGGCAATTGCCAGAATGGCCATGTCGGTCTCGGGTAAATCTTCAACCGAAGAATACGCTTTCATGCCTTGCACATATTCGGCCTTGGGGTTAACCACATAGAGTTTCCCCTTAAAATTACCGTCCTGCAAATTTTTCAGCACTTTGCCGCCGGGCTTCATCACATCGTCGGAACCGCCTACTACTACAATACTTTGAGGTTTAATCAGTTTGTTGTGTATCATTTTAATCAGGTTTTTAAGTTTAATTCGCAAACAAACTTAACAAAAATCGCCAAGTTTCAAAAAAACTTATTGTTTTGTTAAACGATTGAAAGCCCATAAATAATTCTTACATTTGCCTGAAACAAAATAGCAGAAACATTATGAATCAGAACCTTCTCGTTAAAACTCTCGTAGTGCTCAACGTATTGCTGCTGGCTGGTCTGGTGGTGTTGTATATCATGTTTTTCAATGCAAAGGGCACCCCCTCGGCAAAATCAGGTAAGGGCGGCAAACTCAACGATACGCTGCAAACCACGCTCCCCATTGCCTATATTAACCTCGATAGTTTACTGCTTCAGTATCAGATGTCGATCGACCTCAATGAGGATCTGCTTACCGAGCATGCCAAATCGAAAGCCAACCTCGAGCGTCAGGTAAAACAATTCGAAAAAGACTACGAAGCATTTATGGAAAAAGCCCGTCTGGGTACTTTCCTCAGCCAATCGAGTATGGATGCGCAGCAAAATGCTCTGGTTCAGCAGCAGCAAAAGCTTCAGGATCTCGATGCACAGCTTACTCAGGAGCTCCTCGACAAACAAACGGCCATGAACAAACAACTTTACGATTCGGTGCTGAATTATATTCACGAATTTAACAACGATAAATACAGTATGATTCTCGGTAACTCGTCGGGAGCCATTGTATTGTATGGCGAAGAAGGTATGGATATTACCAGGGATGTGGTCGCCAACCTGAACGAACGCTATCTGAAAAGCAAGAAATAAGCCCTGCAATGGGTTTTGCCGATACCTATTTTCGCAGATTCAGGGTTTCGCCCCTGATGTCTGTGCAACTACCGCCTATAATTGCCGATGTGGTGGTGGTAATTCCCGCCTGCAACGAACCCTTTTTGCTGAACACCCTGAATTGCTTTCTGCGTCAGCGCAATGCCAACTGCAAAACGCTGGTACTTATAGTGGTGAACCATAGCGTAGATGCTCCTGACCAAGTGAAAAAGCAGAACCAGCAGACCTACAACGATGTGCTTCAATTTGCTGAAAATCACTCCGGTCCTGATATGCATTTTACTGCATGCATGCTGGCCGATGTGCCCCACAAAACTTCAGGTGTGGGCCTGGCACGCAAATCGGGCATGGACGACGCCCTCCGAATTTTCGATGCCTGTGGCCGCAACGATGGACTGTTGATTTCGCTCGATGCCGACTGCGAAATCGACGAGAACTACCTGAAATCGATTGTTGATTTTTTCGACTCGCATCCCCGTATACAAGCTGCAACACTTTATTTTGAACACCCGGTTTCGGGGGAGGAGTTTTCACCTGAAATATATGAAGCCGCTGCTGCCTACGAACTTCACCTGCGCTACTTCAGGCTGGGACTTGCCTATGCGGGTTACCCGCATCCGATTCACACGGTGGGTTCCTGCTTTGCATTACGGGCTTCGGCTTATACTGCTGCCGGAGGGATGAATACAAGGCAGGGTGGCGAAGATTTCTATTTTCTGCATAAACTCACAGCATTCACCGAAATTCCCTGTATTGCAGGAACCTGTGTACACCCGTCACCGCGCATCTCCGACCGGGTGCCCTTTGGTACGGGTCCGGCAGTAAAACTGGCCGTCGAAAAAGGTATGCAAACTACCTATCATCCGCAACTATTCGCTATCATGAAAGGCTTTTTCGCGTTTTTTTCGCAATGGTATTCGGCTACTCCCGATGAAGTTTTGTCCGACATCGCCGGGCTCGATGAACACTTAATTGCCTACTGCAAAAAAATCACTTTTCTCGAAAATGTAGAGAATTGCCAACGCAACACCTCGACGCGGGAGGCATTCCTGAAACGAATGTTTCGCAGTTTCGATGCTTTCAGGCTGATCCGATTCCTTAACGAAGCACCCGAATACCGATTTCCGCGCGTTCCCGTAACCGAGGCTGCCTCAGCCCTGTTGAAGGAGGCTGGCTGCCAAAGTGTTCAGGCTGATATGCCCGAATTACTCGAGTTGTTCCGCCGAATAGACAGACCCTTATAAAAATTACCAAAAAAAAATTACAGCGTTGCGTGCAATTTACCCCCCGGTTGGCATCATCAGGTAAACCTTTAAAACAAAAGCGATATGAAAACCCTGATTCTGATGGCCCTCCTGATTGCAGCAACAGGTGGCCTTTTTGCGCAAAGCTCGGCAATTCACGGTAAAGTTTTCGATGAAAACGGAAACCCCTTGTATGCCGTAAACGTGAGTGTTAATGTGGGCGGCTCCATTGTTGGAAGCACCACCGACTTCGATGGAGTGTTCAAACTGAAGCCCCTCAATGCCGGAACCTACACAGTCGATATCTCGTATGTTGGATATCGTTCGGTACAAAAAACCGATGTAAAAGTGTACAATAACCAAATTACCTTTATGAGTGATGTACGACTGACCGTAAACGCCGAAATCATCGACCCGGGCATTGTGATAACTGCCGAGCGTGAGCCCATGATTAAAATTGATAATCCATCAATTATCCCAGTGCCCTCTGCAACCATCGTTAAAATGCCAGGAGCCAAGAATCCGGTAATGGTTGCCCGTAACATCAGCTCCGACATTCAGGTTGTCGAAAACAAAATGGTGGTTCGCGGTTCACGTCCCGGAAGCAGCAGCGTATACATCGACGGAATCAAAGTACGCGACGAAATGACCTCACTGCCAACCATGGCCATCGGATCGATGGAACTTTATACGGGTGGAATCCCTGCAAAATATGGCGATGTAACCGGCGGGGTGATTATGATGACCTCAAAAAGTTACTTCGACCTGTATAACGAATATATGGCACTCGAAAGCAGAACACAGAATTTTTAGTACTTTGCAGCCTTAAATCGAAAGTGATGAAAGAGCGCAGCGACAACGAACTCATCTCGATGCTGGCCGGTTTCGCAAGAGACCGCGCCTGCAGCGAGCTTTACCGCCGGTATGCACACCGTGTGTACGGCGTTTGTCTGCGCTACCTCAATCACCGCGACGACAGCCTCGATGCTGTTACCGATATTTTTGAGATGCTGCTGAAAAAACCACCCCGGATGCTCGTCGATAATGCTGCAGCCTGGTTGCACACCGTGACCAAAAACCACTGCCTTCAGGTGCTGCGTAACCGAACCCGTCATCAGATTCCGGAAACCCAACTCAACGAAGGCATCGTGTCGGAAGTGGCCGAGCCCGAAAGCAATCAGGTTGCCGAAGCCGAAATGCAGCAGGCCATCGGGCAACTCAGCGATGCACAGCAAACTTGCATCCTCATGTTTTACTATAACCGGAAATCATATCACGAAATTTCTGAGGAGACCGGAATCCCGGTTGCTATGGTGAAAAGCCACCTGCAAAACGGGCGTATCAAACTGAAAAAAATTCTCAAAAAATGAAAACGATTAATTCATATACCGAACAGGAACTCATTACCATGTATCTGCAGGGAAGCATGGATGAAGCTACCCGTGCCGAATTTGAGGCACAGATGGCTGCCGACCCATTCCTCAGCGAGGCCGTAGAAGGTTATCACCTCAATGGTGCCCTGCCCGAAGACCTTGAAATACTGCAAGCTCCGGAAGAGCAAAAAACTAACCGAAAGCTGCTGGGTCGAAGCCTCATGTGGCTGGCTGCAGCCGCATGCCTGGCACTGCTCATCTGGTTGCCCTTCAGGGATAATATTATCCCGGCTGCTGATAATAATTACCTGCAACTGGCCTACCGAAGCCACGGGTATCACCGCATAATTACATCCGGAAATCACGATACTCTGGTGCTGGCCGAAACCGAAACCCTGTTTATCACCGAAATGCGCCGCATGCCCGAGCCAGGTTTTATCCCCGAAAAGGTGGAGCCGCTTTATGTTGCACGCTCGCTTACAATCGACAACAACGGCAGCATTTCAGGCGACAAAATGAACTACAGTTTCAGGTCGAATCATCCCTATACTTACCTTCAGGGATACAAAGTGGTTGATTACCGCTTTGTGAAACGCAACAATCAGAAATTTCAGGATATCCCACGAAACGGAGCCGATGTTAATCAGTTACCTGACGATATACCCGACCTGAGAGATACCCGACTTGCCTATGTCGATTACCTCGAGCAGGCGTTGTTGTTTCTGAAAAATAAAAATTATACTGCTGCAACCGAGTGCTTCGAAACCATTCTTGAACAATATCCCGGCGATCAGAACGCCTGGTTCTATAAAGCCATGTGTTACTACGAAACCGGAGAAACCGGCAAGGCCTCTGCATGTTTCGGCAAGGTGTCGGCTGCGGGAATTAATACTTTTCATCAGGAGTCGCAGTGGTATGCAGGACTGATTTTGCTGGAACAGAAACAATATGCTGCAGCCGAAAAAGCCCTGATCGAAATCGTAAACGAAAACGGTTACTACGGGGCTCAGGCCAAACGCGAACTCGACGATTTATACAGGGAAATTCTGAATAACCCAAAATAATACCTGCTTATCGCATGCTTCGCCTATCGAAAATACTGGTGTTGATACCGACGCTGCTACTGGCAGTAACAGTCTGGTCGCAGCAGGTTTTTACCCTTACGGGAAAGGCATATGATGTCGAAACAGGCGATCCGGTGCCATTGTGTAATGTTTTTGCGAAATCGGGTAAAAACGGTACAGTGTGCGATGCAATGGGGCGATTTACAATGAGAGGGGTGAAAACCGGCGACACCATTGTGCTTTCGCATGTGCAGTATAAAACTACGGAGTTTATTGCCGATTCGCGTAAACCCACCACCGAAACAGCCCTGGAACCCAACGTTACTCAGCTTCCTCAGGCCGAAGTCAGGCCGGTAGTGAATATCAGCAAGGGCATGGTGCTCGATGTATTCGATTATACTTTTGTGGGCGATAATATTCTGTATGCAGGATATTGCTACCGCTACACCCGCGAAAACAATCCCTGGCTGGTGATGATCAGCCCGCGCGGAGATACGGTCTTTACCAAATGCGTCAGAACAGAAGGTCATTTTTTTGCCGATTGTCTGGGTAACCTGCACTACCTTACCGAAGTAAATGCCTATCAACTGGTGTTTGACGAAGCCGGGGTTTCGCTCGAATATCCGATGCCGTTGAAGAAATTCCTCGAAATTATGGAACCATGCAAACTTGAGTCGGATGGTAAATTGTTATTCGGCGAATATGCCGAAAACGATCAGGTATTGATGTATTACTACACCGATACTGTCAGCCTCGAATGGGAGATGTTCCGCACTATTGCCGATGAACGAAAGCTTGAGATGCTTGCTTATCAGGGGCGATTCTTCTCAATGGGAACCAAACCACCCACCGAAGCCGATATGCGATTCGAAAAGATGATGTACAAACCGGTATTTGCCCCGATTCTCAAACTCAACGATACCATTGCGATAATTAACTATACCGATTCGGTGATAGAGTGGTATAACACAAGGTTCAGAAAACTGGGTCAGGTGAATATAAATTTTCAAAATAACCGTTATATTGAGAATCAGATTGCCATCGATGAAATTACCGGTAATGTGTATGCAGTGTACCTAAAAAACGGGAAATCGTATGTGCGCGAAATTTTTATTAGCACCGGTAGTATTGGCAAGGAAATTAAAATACCTGATTTTTACTGGGTTTCCGATATAACAGTCTGGGATGATGCCTTGTATTTTCTGTATCGTGAGAAGTACAGCGGCGATTTCAGGGCATTGTATAAAATGAAAATACGCTAAACCCTGAAGTTCGTTTTCAGCCAGAAATGCTTGTAATTAAGCAAACAGGTTGGTTTAAAATTTTTGATAAAAAATTGCAATAATTTTATTTGTGATATATAAATATGTATAACTTTGTACAGTTTTGAATTACTTAGAAAACTGTATGATTTATGAATAAGAAAGTTATTATTTTAGCACTTGCAGCATTGTTCCTTGTTTCGCATGTTAATGCACAGCAATGGTTAAACAACCTGCCACAGGGTAAGTCGGTAGGCGAATGTACTTTGTTTGAACTACGACAGGCATTCGACGATTACTGGCGCGATTACAATGTGAAATCAGGATATTATTATGTGAATGGGGTTAAGAAAAAAGCCGGTGGATGGAAACAATTCATGCGCTGGAACTACTATATGGAAAACCTGATTGATCCGGCAACGGGTGCGTTACCCCAAACCACGGCCGAAGAGCAGTTTAACGAATACTATGCTGAACATCCGATGCAGAAATCAGCCAATGGTAACTGGTCCTCTATGGGCCCCTCGATATCCGACGGAGGATATGCAGGGGTAGGACGACTGAACTGCATTACTTTTCATCCTTCCGATAACAATACCTATTGGGTTGGGGCTCCCTCGGGTGGTTTATGGAAAACCACAAACAATGGTTCGTCGTGGACATGTCTTACCGACAACAATGATGTTTTGGGCGTAAGCGACATTGTGATACCTTCGGATTATGCTACTTCGCAAACCATTTATATCGGAACCGGCGACCGTGATGCATTCGATAACCGTAGCCATGGGGTGTTAAAATCAACCGACGGAGGTTCTACGTGGAATACCACTGGTCTGTCGTTTACTCCGGCAAGCTATAATATGGTAAACCGTTTGCTGCTTGACCCCGCCAACAACAATACTATTGTTGCCGCTACTACTGCGGGGGTTTACAAAACCACTAACGGTGGAACCAATTGGACACTGCTCTCTACAAATGAATTTATCGACATGGAATACAAACCGGGCGTATTCAATACCCTGTATGGCAGTACTTCGGACGGGAAAATTTATATTTCTACCAACGGAGGGACTACATGGACGCAAGCCTTGAGTGTTAGCAATGGTCAGCGTACCGAACTGGCTGTTTCTGCCAATCAGGCAACCTGGGTGTATGCAGTTATGGCCAACGATGAGAGTGGCTTGTATGGTATTTATAAATCGACCAACAGCGGAAGCAGTTACACCCAAATATTTGCCGGAACTACCAAGAACCTGCTGGGATATGAATCATCGGGAAGTGATTCCGGTGGGCAGGGATGGTACGACCTATGTATTGCCACTTCACCATCGAATGCAAACACAGTGCTGGTAGGTGGCGTGAATACATGGCGCTCGACCAACGGCGGAACCTCATGGTCGATTGTTAATCACTGGTGGGGCGATGGTGTACCTGCCGTGCATGCCGATAAACACGCCCTGGTTTACCGGAGCAATGGCGATTTGTTTGAATGTAACGATGGCGGCGTGTACCTTTCGACAAACAACGGCACTTCGTGGACTGATAAAACCAATGGAATTGTTACCAGTCAGATGTACAAACTGGGTTGCTCCGTAACAAGTCAGAATGTTACCATAACCGGCCTGCAGGATAATGGCACAAAACTGTTGTACAACGGAACATGGTACGATGTAAAAGGCGGAGATGGGACTGAATGCCTGATTGATTACGGCAATGTGAACATCCAATACGGAGCCTACGTAAACGGACAAATCGATCGCACCACCGATATGTGGAGCAACGCAACGGATATATCTCCTAATGGAAACCCGGACGGAGCCTGGGTTACCCCGTATGTAATCGATCCGGTTACTCCCGCAACCATTTATGTGGGATATGCCGACCTGTATAAATCGACCAACCGTGGCGATTCGTGGACGCAGATTTCGAATGTGAATTCAAGCGATCGGCTCCAGTCGATTGCTATTGCCCCGTCGAATACTCAGGTTATTTACATAGCTGATAATACCAGAATTTGGAAAACAACCAATGGCGGTACATCATGGTCGAACATCACGGGTACCCTGCCTGTTTCTTCGGCTTACATACGGTATATCACCGTGAAAAACAACGACCCATCGACGGTTTGGGTTTGCATGAGTGGTTTTACCTCTCCCGGAGTGTACCAAACCACCAATGGAGGTACCTCTTGGACAAATATTTCGACAGGTTTGCCGACTATTCCGGTAAATTCCCTCGTACAAAACAAACTGAACACCACCGCAAATGAACTCTATTGCGGAACCGAATACGGGGTTTACTTTAAAAATGGCAGCAGCAACTGGGTTTTGTTCAGCAATGGTTTACCCAAAGTGAAAATCGGAGAACTCGAAATATGGTATGGGGCTACTTCGTCAACAAGTAAACTACGCGCGGCAAGTTACGGGCGTGGTCTGTGGCAAAGCGATTTATATTCAAACGAAACCCAGAGCTATGTTTCGTCAACAGTAACACAAACCCTGACAAGCGACGTTGCACCCAATACCCAGAATCAACAGATTGTCGCTGTAGAAATTACCATGAATGGCGATATTTCACCATTATCGGTTACTTCGTTTAGCTTTAACACAACGGGTACCACCAACCCGGCTACCGACATTTCGAATGCACGATTATACTATTCCGGTACTTCCTCTTTGTTCGAAGCTACCAATGCATTTGGCACTGCAGTGACCAGTCCTTCGGGTAATTTCAGTTTCACAGGGGCCCAAACCCTCAGCAACGGGGTAAATTATTTCTGGCTGTGCTATGATATTAACTCTGGTGCAACACTGGGTAATTTCGTCGATGCCCAATGTACTTCGCTCACCATTGGAACCGCTAAAACGCCCACTGTAACCAATCCTGATGGAAACCGACGTATTGCCATTACTTATTGTGATGCCGGTTCGCCTGATGTTACTTACGAATATATTTCAAACGTAAGCTATGGAACTGTGGCAAACAATTCTGCCCGTGGAACTGCTGGTTACGAAAACTTCACGCCATTATCATCGCAGTATTTGCCCGGTGAAACACTGAATTTTTCAGTAGGTGTTACAAACGCATACGAAACAGACGAAATCATTATATGGGTCGATTGGAATAATGACGGTGATTTTGCCGATACCGGCGAACCGATGTATGCCTCGAGTGGAAGTGGTTTTACTTCTCCCCATACAGGTAGTTTTGCTATCCCTGTCGCTCAGGCTGTGGGCACCTACCGAATGCGCATCCGGCTTACCGATGCAGGTAACGGCCCCAACATTACACCCTGCGGAAACTCGAGCTATGGCGAAGTGGAAGACTACAGTATTGAGGTTTACAGTATTGGCCCAGTTGTATCATGTTCAGAACAAAGTATCTATGAGCAGGTGTATGATTCTCCGTCGCAGGCTTCGCTTTCGGATGTGCCAACTGGTTATCTGTGTGCTACCCAATACGATGTTACCGGTTACGTAATCGAAAGCCTTGATATATGGATGGTTTCGATGACCAACGATGGTAGTAACTGGTTGAATTGCGAAGAAGCCTCACCCATGAGCGTGAATGTGGTCTTTTATAACGACAACGCAGGAACTGTGGGATCTGCCGCCTTTACTTTCAACAACATTAGTGCAACCATGCTCGACGCAAACGTCGATTTATTTGATAGCTATCCGTTGTACCGCATGAGCATAACACTCCCGCAGTCAGTAAATATGCCGGTGGGTTTTGTGTCGGTACAGGGACTCGCCGCTTCGGGAACCGATTGTTGGCTTATGTGGATTAATGCCCCTGCCGGGAGTGGACTCGGAATGCAGTACGCAAGTGGTGCATGGACAACATCAATATCTCCCTTTACTTTGTGTCTGCATGGTAGCGAATATGTTCCACCACCTGTGGCAGGAACTGCTGTGGCAAACTCTCCTATTTGTAGCGGAACAAACTCCAGTGTTAGCCTTTCGGGATATACCGGCAACATACAATGGCAAAAATCGACCAATGGAACTTCAGGATGGATTAACGTAAGCGGTGGTTCGGGTGCCACCACCAGCACCTATACAACGCCTAATCTTACGGCCACAACCTACTATCGGGTAGCCGTGTCTCAAACCGGATACACCACGGTGTATAGCAATGTGGTGTCGGTAGTAGTGAATACAGTACCCGGAGCAGCCGGAAGCATTTCGGGTGTTGCTTCGGTGTGTAAAGGTCAAAGTGTTGAAACCTATTCGGTGGCCGATATCAGCAATGCCGAATCGTATATCTGGACATTGCCTTCCGGGGCTACAGGAACCAGCTTAACCAACAGTATTACGGTTACATTCGGCGCTTTAGCCGTATCGGGAAATATTACCGTAAAAGGCCATAATAC
>JAKQPY010000265.1:0-10559 GCA_029564465.1 Bacteroidota bacterium
TGCGCAGAAAAATATCGGATGCGGCTTATCCTCTGTGGAAGAGGTACAACAATATTCGTTCGGTAACTATCAGCTATCCTCACACTACGGATTTCTGTCATTCGCTGGAACGAAGCAAGATGATTGCCTACAACAGGGAGCGTTTCTGGGGTGCTAAAAAACTGTTTTGTTACAATGCTTTTTCGAGCATGTTTTTCGATATATTCGGCAATGTGGTGGCTTGCTGCCGCTCACACAAAAATGTACTTGGCACCTACCCCGCACAACGTATTTCGGAGATATGGAATGGCGAGGGCTATCGTAAGATGCGTGAACACATGCGTTGCAACGATCTGAGTAATGGCTGCGAATATTGCGCGTTTCAGATTAACACCGGTCGCTTCAGGTCCTTACCCTCGACTCATATCGAAGAGGTGGTGAAACCGCGGAAACTTGGAAAATATCCACTGGTAATGGAGTTCGAACTGGCCAATACCTGCAACCTGCAGTGCGTAATGTGCTCAGGGCGTGTTTCGTCGAGCATTCGTAAACACAGGGAACAATTGCCGGCCTACAATTCCCCCTATGATGATGCATTTGTGGAACAACTCAAAGAATTCATTCCCCACCTGAAACATGCCTATTTTTTTGGGGGCGAGCCATTCTTAATCGATATATATTACAAAATCTGGGACGAAATAATCAGGCTCAATCCAAAAATAAAGCTTTTTGCGGTTACCAACGGAACGGTGATGAACGACCGCGTAAAGCATGTGTTATCACACACAAATTTCAATGCCATTGTGTCGCTCGATTCGCTCGACCAAGAACGCGATGAATCAATCAGGGTAGGCAGTCAGCTCGAAAAAGTTCTCGAAAACATAAAAACTTTCGACCGGCTTACAGGCAACAAAATTTCAATCAGTCATACCCCGATGACCCTTAACTGGCAGGACACACCCGATATTCTAAAACTGTGTATCGAAAACAATTACCGGGTAAACCTATCGTATATCGAACGGCCTTCGAAATTTGCGTTGTGGGCTCAAATGCCTGAATATCTCGAAAAGGTTTACGAATACTACAAGCAGGTAGACTGGAGCCGGTATAAAAAGGGCTTTAATGCGCAGAATAATGTTAAGCTTTTTAAAGAGTGGATGGCACAGGTGGCCTATTTCAGGGATAAAAACCAAGAAATCCTGCAATCGTTTACTTCACTGAAAGAAGATTGTGAAAAATTATCCCAAATTATTTTGGAAAAACTGGATCAGGCTTATGCACATTTTAATATTTCCGACATCGAAGGAGCCGGTTTGAAAGCGGAATTCATCAGGCTAATCGGTAGCACCACGCCTACCCCCTGGTTTCAGAATGGCTTACAGGATATTGGGAACAGCTTATCGGATTTCGACTCATTACGTAAGGAGAATTTGCTGCCTTATATTGAAGCCCCCGGGTTGCTGTGCAATTTCCTGAACGAAAAAGGACAACATGAATTTTTCGAAGCGTATTATTAGTCAATTGCCTGATTTTTAACTTTCGTCAGGTCGAAATCTGCCCATCTCAATAAAATTCATCAGCATTTGCCCCACTTCTTCAGCACTCAGGTTTTCGACGGCACCCACAATTTCAGATTCAGTCAATGCCCTTACCATATCGAGTTGATAATCGCTAAGAAAAAACCTTTCGGGTAAAGATAATATTGCTTTTTCGATGAGAGCCACTGTAGGTGGATGCAGTTGTAATTTCTCCTGAATCATGGAAAACAAACCGTCCGGGGTATTTGGGTGCCTGCGTTGGTTCCGTTCCATCCAAACGGTATATTTTTCTTCATCAAGCTGTTTCTTTTGGTACCACGACCATACTTGTTGCTGAAAAGACCTGAAAAACCGCACGTTGCGTTTTGCAATATAGGTACCGGCACTGAATGTATGATTATTGTACTGATTATATACATCGAACAGTTGCTGAGCACTGAGTTCCCTGAGATCAAAATGTTCGGTATAAACAGTATTCAGATAAATATAGATTCCCTTAGAATTACAAAACTCGACCAGGTCGGGTATTTCATCCCAATTCTGCTGCATGGGGCACACCGAAACATTCACAAAACTGCCGTTCTTACGTGTATATTTAATGAACTTTTCAAGGTTTTGCATCACCGTTTCGAAATTTGCATTCTTACGAATTGATTCAAATCGTTCTTTTTTCAACGAATCGACAGATATACCAATCTGAAACCGACCTTTTTTCAGCAGGGTGTCAATTTTGTCGTTATAAATTGTTCCATTGGTCTGCAGGTTGATAAAACACTCAGGGTTAACCTGCATCAATTCGTCCCATATACGATAATACGACTGAATCAGAAAAGGCTCCCCACCCAAAAACTTGGCAACCTTCAAATTTTTCAGCAATGGTTTAATCTTTTCGATGAAAGAATCATCATACGGACTTATATGTTGAGGTAGTCCCTGAGCACGAGCAATCGACGAAGAAAAACCGGCATGGCACATTACGCACTGCAGATTACAGGTATTATCGAGTTCAAAAATCATTTCTACCGGACCCTGCATTGTTTTTTTCATCCGGTCGTAAAGACGGGCTTCGACCCCTTCGAAGTTTCCGGCAAGAATCTGGTTACGGCAATGCTGACACCCGGAAGAAAAATCGTGGCCGTTGAGTTTTTCGAGCAGTTGCTTTCGTTTATCACCCGAAATTGCATCCACCGGATTGGTATCGGGATACGAGCCATACACATAACTCCGGTTAAAGCAGCAGGGAACCATGTCGCCATTGAAACCGAAATAAATACTTGCCATGGGAGCACGACAAACAGGCAAACCCGGTCCAACCGGCCGGGAGCGGTGATACTCTTTCAGTTGAGAAAGCAACACGGCCTTTTCCGATTCGCTGATATCATCATTCACCCCAATCGCAACATTTCGGTATGCCTTCCGGCGAAAAAGCAGGTTAAAAAAACGACTCAGGCTATCGCTCACATAATAAACAATATATTGAAGCTTTCGTTTCATACTGCTATAGCCCTGATGGTTTTTGTTTACCCACAAAAGTAATAAATTCGGTTATGCTTAACGTAATAAAAGCGTTCATCAGTTCATCGTATGGCATACTGTCGATAACCAGAATTATCTGTTCTCTGTTGGGTTGCCTGTTGATGACCTCAGCGAGATGTTCCATTTTTTCAATCTCAGCAGGGCCAGCATTTTTAATAATATTATTGTACAAAGCTTGTGAAATCGATTCGTTTTTTTGCTCCGGACTATTTAATTTCTTCTCAATCTCAATTGCTTCGTCGCGCCATGTTTCGATAAGGCAAATCAGGTTTTGGTAATTATTATAATTCACCCGTTGGTTCCATGATTTATGCGGGAAATTGTACTTTCCCAAATGTTGAATGAGTTCGTCGAGATAGTTTGCTCCTGCAAATTTCAGCGACAGGTTTTCGGGTTTCACCACCGTATGAAAAAACACACCGGCATCGAGAGAATTCCCCAGTTCAATAAGTTCAGTCAGTTCGCGACTGTTCACCGTGAGCGGACAAACCAACAGGTTGATGCTGGTTTTATTTTTCTTACAATACTCGTTGAAAATGGCAATGTTAGCCATGGCTTTTTCGAAACTACCGTTTATTCTGATTTTTTCGTAAACCTCTTTTGTTGCCGCATCAACCGATACATTAAAATGCAGGTGTTTGGTTCGGGTCATCAGGTTTCTGATGCGGTCCGACATGGTATTGGCATTGGTCGTAATCAGTATTTCGCAGTTGGGATTCAACTCGATAATCATATCCCAAATCCGATAATACACCTCAATCAGGAACGGATCACCACCGGTAAATTCAGCCATCCTCAGGTACGGGATAAATTCCCTTAATTCTTCAATAAACGCCTCACCGTAAAAATTATCCGGTTTTGTTTCGCAATGATTGGCTTTACTGATGGATGACGAAAGATTGCTGTCGCACATGATGCATTCGAGGTTGCAGCGGTTGCTCAGTTCAAACTCCATAATAACCGGATATTTGCTTTTCGTGAACGCATAATGTTCATACTTTTGCATCAGCATGCTGCCATAAGCCCGATTGACAAAGAGATTATTGCAAAACCCACAATTTGAGCCAAAATCACAATGTCGGTGCTCATTTCGTATTTTTTCGAAACCACCCCGGAACCAGCTATCGCGGATGGATGACGCGCCATACACATCAGAATTATCGCCATACGTAGCATAGCATGGCGCCATTTTTCCGTGCAGACTGAAGAACATGCTGGTATAGGGCGCATAACAAAAATGCTTGAGTGGTCCGTATCGACGTTGCAATTGAAATTGACTGTAGTTTCGATTAAATTCCTGAGAATCACTACAATTTTCAATTGTTTTTTTGCCAAATACTTTAAACTGTAGCCGCCGCATGGTTTTAAACAACCATATCGAAATGCGCTTCATCCATTCGGGCAATATGGCATAGATTTTACTGAGCATTATTGCTTTTTTCAGATTTTAGCAAGCCGTTGCTGACAATAAGCTTATACAAACTATTCGACATCAGGCTATACCCTTTGCTGCTGCAATGTCCATCGGATATAAAATATGTGTTTCGGTCTGTTTTTATGGTATCAAAAATTGCCTCATTGTCAAGTAAAATTACGTCGTATTCGCGGGCAACCGAACGGATAACTTCGTTTACAGGATAAGAAAGCGACGATTTGTGCAAAAACGGGTAACACATCAATACAACGCTAACCCCATTATTGCGACAAATGTTAACGATTTCGGTTAAATCGGTTTTTACCCAATTATTGATTTGCGAAGTTGAGGCCACTTCTTCGGTATTTTCAATAATATGCACAACATCTGATTCCACATTCAGGCGGTGTAATCCAAACAATTCCCTGTAATACAGAATAGTATCGTTGTATGAGTACCTGTTTTCGATGTATTTTTCAGGTAAAACGGGGCATTTTTCCTTAAGGTTAACCAACTCCATATAAGTGTCTTCGAGGTATGGGTCGTTTTTAATAGAATTCTTCAGTGCTGCATCATCGAACGACCCCGATACCAGTGCCGACAAATAATAATAGGCTGCTTTGAGCTTCGGAGAAAGTACAGTCGTGTTGATCGGTTTTTTATTGAACATCAGGTCGCGAAAATCATTAAAAAAACGCAGCCACTCTGATCCGGGCAAAATATGATTATTCAGACTGGCAGATAAGTGTGGACTGGCAGTAAAAATGCTGTACATGATAATATGGTAAATATCCAATTGCGAAATTGTCTTATTATCTATTTGTGTTTTTGTAACCGCAAGAATGGAATCGTCGTTATGGGTGCGCAATGCCATCAGAACCGGGGATAAACTGGTTGTATCAATCATGATAGATTCGGAAAACTGCACCCGTCGGTTAAAATACTCGTCGGCGGAAAATGTGTTTTTCTGGTTTTCGGATATGATGTTGTTAATTATCAGTTTCAGTAATTTAACTGTTTTCAACGACTCCCACCACGATTGTTTCCGAAATCCCCAAGAATTCCAGTAGTTGGCACCACCTGCCATAACAACGATTATTTTCGGCTTATATTTCTTTATATACCGCGGTATTTCCTGCAAAATCTGAGCAGAATTCTTGCCTGAACGTCCAAAGTTATACACTGCATATTGCGTCAACCCCATTCCATTAACCAGTGAATCGAGCTGAGAAGGGTACTCATATCCGGGGTCTGCGCCAATACTTTCGGTAAAACTGTCGCCTGCGCAAATTATGCAATTATCGGCAACAATGGCTTTTGCTTCCTGCTTTTCGATATGTGTTTTATTGTAGAAATACCCAATGATTCTCAGACTGACTTCGAGCACAACAAATGCAAAAACAATCCCGAGGGCAAAGGCTCCCAGACGGTTAAAAAATTTTCGGTGCTTTCCTAAAAACAATTTCAATCGGGTGAAAATGATTCTAATCCACTTTTTCAAGTTCTTAATATTGCTAAACGAAGCAATAACGAGCAACAGAATCAAAAATAAATAGCAAAAAAAGCGTAAATATTTCACCGGGCTCTGTGATGTATGGGTAAAGCATCGTATTGTACTGCCATAGGATTTATCGATGGATTTCAAAGTCCAAGGAATACATATCCAGTCAGTGTTACCAGTGGTTTTATAAACCCATTGCCGGCGAAATTCATCGCCATCAACCTTCACAACAGTTCTCCCGGTTTTGAAATAGAGGGTTTGAACTTTATTTGCCAAACCCACAGGCATCTGCATCGAAATGCTGTCGAAGTAATCGTAATATCTGAAATCGTGCCGCCAATCATTATATATATAAGTGTCGGTTGTTCTGTAATGCTCAAGGCAATAGACTGTAAATGCCAACTGAAAATTGCCGTTAAAAGCATTTACCCGTATTTCGTCAATTGAATCGCTCTCGATTCCGGTAAAATAAAATCCGGTTGTTTCGATAAACCGGTGGCTGCGGATATGTACAACCGCTATAACAAAGCATATAGCTGCAATTATTGCAGCGCTGAGCATACCCAAAACCCATTGTTTTTTTGTCAGGGCTATCATTTTTCGATAAAACAATTGCCCAGTACCAGACAGTCCATTTCCGATTTCAGGTAGTCGTTGATAGCCTCTTCGGGAGTACACACAATGGGTTCGCCTTTGAGGTTGAAGGAAGTATTGATAATAACCGGCACACCGGTTTCTTTCTCGAAAACATCGAGCAGGCTCCAGAGGCGAGGGTTGGTTTCCTTCGATACCGTCTGCACCCTGGCAGTGCCATCGATGTGGGTAACCGCCGGGATAATCCCGCGTTTGTCGGGCTTCACCAGTGGGGCCAGCAGCATAAACGGCGACAGATTTTTCATCTCGAAATATTCATTCGCTTTTTCTTCTTTAACCAGCGGGGCAAACGGGCGGAACCATTCTCGGTGTTTTATCCGATGATTAAGCACATCGACCATTTCGGGCTTCCGTGCATCGGCCAGAATAGAGCGGTTGCCCAAGGCACGCGGACCAAATTCGAGCCTGCCCTGAAACCAGCCTACAGTTCTTCCCTGAGCAATGCGCTGCACGGTGGTTGCAAGCAACTCCTCATCACTTAATTCGTTGAAGATAAGCTTGTTTTTATGCAGGGCTGCTTTAATTTCCCTGTCTGTAAAATCGGGTCCGAAATACGCATGCTTCATCTCGAAGCTTCGATTGTGATCCAAAATCTGGTTCCAAACAAAAAATGCTGCACCCACCGAACCTCCTGCATCGCCGGCACCGGGTTGAACAAAAATATTATCCACTTCGGGCAGTTCGAGTATCTTTTGATTGGCAACACAGTTGAGGAATACCCCGCCCGCCATACACAGGTTTCGTTTTCCGGTGGTTTTCACTGCGTGCCGGGCTGTTTGTATCAGCGACTTCTCAACCATATACTGCAGGGTTGCGGCAATATCTTTATGACGCTGTTCGTATTCTGTTCCGGGTTTTCGGGCTTCACCCAACAAATCAGTCAATTTTTTGGAATACATCCGTTTTCCTTTAATCAACGGGAAAAATGAATGATTCAAGCGGAAACTACCATCATCGGCAATGCGAACAATTTTGCTGAATTCATCAATAAACGAAGCCTGTCCGAAACTGGCCAGCGCCATGGTAGTGCCTTCGCCGCTGTTTGCTTTAAAACCGAGATATGAGGTAAAAGCCGAATACATCAAACCGAGTGAATCGGGGTATGAAATATGGTGGCTCATCTGAATTTTGTTTCCCGCACCAACACCCAAACCGGTCGTTTGGAATTCGCCCACACCATCGGCAGTAACAATGGCGGCTTCTTCGAATGGAGAAACAAAAAAGGTACTGGCAGCGTGCGAATAATGATGCGGAATAAACAAAACCCTGCCCTTAAACCCGATTTCTTTTCGCAAAACCAGCGGTAATACCAGCCTGTCCTGCAACCACAATGGCATGTTGCGATAGAATGCACCAAACGAAAAAGGGAATTTTTCGATATAGTCCTGCACAACCCGGTGAAATTTTACATAGGGCTGTTCGTAAAAAGCAACCACATCGATGTCGTTGAACGAAATACCTGCTTTCTGAACACAAAAATTGATTGCCTGTATCGGGAACGCAGAACTGTTTTTTGTCCGGTTCAGACGCTCCTCCTGTACAGCAGCTTCGAGTATCCCGTCTTTTACAATGCAGGCCGATGAATCGTGGTAATATGCCGAAATACCCAGTATATTCATATCAGTATTTTTCTAAGCCCAGTTTTTTCGCAATTTCGGCAAGTACCTCATCTCCAAAATTCAGTTCAAGCTGTTTCAGTGCATCATCGCGCAGGAGCACGCCTTCGCGGATAAGTTTGCTTGCCTCCACATGGTAATGGGTATATCCGTAATGCTTCATCGAATAATACACCGAAAGAAAGTTCAGCGAACAATTGGTAGAACCTGTAGGATAGCTAAACACGGGTGCTTTCCAGCCGAGTTCTTTTTTAATGAGGTCAACATATACTTCAGGGCCAAAAGGCAGAAACCAATGCGGTGAAATCACCATGGTTTTAAAACGTTTTTTTGCTCGCGACAGCACTTCTTCCATGCTGCGCGGGAAGTTTTTGTACTGAGGCAGGTTTTTCAATTCATTGTCGAGAAAGTCGCGGGTATTATCGGCCATTTCTTTGAACTCAGCCGTGTGCACGTTGCATCCGCATTTCGACATGATTTCCTGTTTGGTGGACTGACCTTTTGTCCACCCGGCAACGATAATAGGAATTTCGTAACGGGCGGCTGTTTCGAAAGCCAGGTCCATATACCATATAGAACAGGGGTGGCAAATTACCGCTTTTGAACCACTGCTTACCATACGGGCAAACAGTTGCTTCATGTAACCCGACTTAAAAAACAGAAAATCAATGCCCAGAATTTCGACGGCTTTATGGATGTTTTCTAACGCCTCATCGGTTTCAAATCCATGATCAAAAGTGAACGCAAGCGGATTGAGTCCATAGCGCTTTTTCATATAATACAGGGCAGAAGTACTGTCTTTACCACCGCTGCACATCACCATACAATCGTATTTTTGCCTGCCCCGGTGCTTATCAAGAATCTTAATCAGGTCGCTTTCGAGGGGTTTCTGCGTTTCGAATTTTTCGGCACGCTGATGCGCAACACACAAATTACAAACCCCGTCGTCGTTAAGGTAAATACCGGGTTTATGCTCGGGCATTATACAATTGCTGCAAATCCTTGGGGTGTCAGCCATATATTTATTTTATCTTAATATTCATGACAATATTACTTGAATCGGTTGATTCAACCGATAATAATTCAAAATCGTTTTCTTCCTGCAGCGCCAACGGAATACGATCGAGGGCCACCATGTCGTCAACAATAAGTTGCAGAACCTCACCTGAATTCATGGTTTCGAGTTTAATCAGCAGTTTCGGCAGATTACCCGGACAGGGCAAACCCCGCAGGTCGAGAATTTCATCAGGTTTCATACTATACCCCGGCATAAATGAACGATACAATAACCGCCGGACCGATATAATACACCAAAATGGCCAAAAAAGCCAGTATCAGCAGCAGGGGGGCCAAAAAACTCAGCTTATGCTTTCTGATAAGAAGCCACATTTGCTTCAAAATATATCCTACTTTTCTCATAGTTTACGATTGGTTTTCGAAATGTTCCTGTGAATTTTTGATTGGCTCAGAGCTCACCCAATAGGTTTTTGCCTCAACAAAAGGTTTGGCCAGCTTTTTTCGCGTAAATATCACATAAAACAGCCAGGTAAGCGGAAACACCAACACATAGGTAAGAGTCAGAAAAATTGCAATCAAAATTTTCTGCACAAACCTTATGTATATCCACATAATTTTTTTCATCACTGTGCTTTGAACAAAATTAAAAAAATATTAGATTTAAACGAAATTAAAATTGACGGGGTGGAAAACAATGTGAAACGCAAATATTATGTTACAATATTACTGATAGCAATTGTATTAGTACTGGTATATCTTACAACAATTCAAAAGAGCAATTCCAATACTATAACTATTTACGTTCCTGATAATATTAAAATGGTGGCTTACAAATCGTATTATCACAGCATTGTGGTTGAAGACAATACAATTATTAGAAAAAGTGGTATAATACCTTACGAAAATTTTACTCTGATACTTTCGCCCAAAATCAGGCAGGAACATTGGTTTATTTCTGTTAATCAACAAAATAACATTGAAACTAAAAAATATTACCCCATTCCTTCAGAATTTCAAAAAGATAGCGAAGTAATCGTCTTTAATAACTCCGGATATCTAACAAGCAACAAACATAGAAATATTTGTATCTTTCTTATTATTTGCATCATAACCATAGTCATTCCTTTCATTAAGGACAGATCCGAATCAAATGAATAAAATCAAGGTTCTACTACCATTTTAGTGGGTACAGATTTAAGCCCCCATGAAAAAATAAGATTGCACTTCTAAAGTTTGGGAATTTTCTGTACCCTCTGGCAGCGATTTTTATTTCCTGGATTTTTCCGTTGAATCTTTCGGCCATT